>JAPFCT010000426.1 GCA_026169575.1 Faecalimonas sp. | reverse complement strand
GTATACAGATCGTCTGCAACCTTGACTACGCTTCCTTCATCCGCAAGAAACATCACGATGTCTTCTGCCATCGGACGGTCTTTCTCATCGAATGCGATCTCGGAGAATTTGACAAAGTCAAACTTTGCCTCCTCAAACACAGAGAGCATCTGCTCCTGCAGTCTCTGGTATCTGGCATCCTTCGGGATCTCAAATTCCGGCAATGCCAGAAATTCCTGGTGGCGTCTCAGCGCTCCTTTTTCCACGAGCAGTTCCATATACAGATCAAATACATTTGCCTTGATCTTCTTTAAATAAGTCATATGGACTTCCGCTTTCTTCATTCCATAGCGGTATGGATGGCTGCTGTGATAACTGCGAAGCGTCTCACACAAAATCTCCCGCATCGCGCCCTCACTCGCCGCATGCCATACATAGACATCCTTTTTCATCTGAAATACATAGACTTTTCCCTGCGCTTCCAGTGACCGGACATCCGCCTCTACTTCTTCCATAGAAAGAGCTGTCAGTTTGGCAAGTTCTCCAAGTGTCACCATTGTCTCTGCGTGCGCCTTCACATGCAGTTCAATAATATCTTCTGAAGATCCGGACTCTTTCTGTTTCAGTTCCTCGATCACATCCTGCTGGAATCGTTTCTTCCGCTCCGGATTCGGCTCCAGAACGACGCCTCCCCCGATCGTCTCCATCGGTGAATAGAAGCGGACAACGAATTTATCGCCTCTTCGCAGCGCCACTTCTTCTTCCAGGCGGAGCTGCACATAACCGCTCTCTCCCGGTCCCAGATCTTCTTTGTCCAGAAGAACGGCACGGCAGAGCACCTCGCTTGTACCGGTAAAAAAGTGCAGTCTTGCATGGTTTGTCAGTACCCGCATCGAAGACGGGAGCATGTTCAGTTTCACATCCAGAAGCATGGTATTCTTCATGCTGTTCGGCGGTGCAAGCACACATCCTCTCGCGATCTCTTTCTTCTTCACATTGGAGAGATTGATCGCCACACGCTGTCCTGCATAACAGCGGTCCACATCCTGCCCGTGTACCTGGATGCTTCTGATCCGGCACTCTTTTCCGATCGGATACATTTCAAGCACATCTTCTTTACTGATACTTCCGGTCAGCAGGGTTCCCGTGATGATCGTCCCGAACCCTGACAGTGTAAATGCACGGTCGATCGGAAGTCTCGGGATCGTATTGATCTCCTTTGGCTCCACTTCCTCCGCTGTCATCTGCTCGATCACATCGATCAGATGCGGAATCCCTTCTCCGGTTGCCGCCGATACTTCCACGACCGGCGCATGCTCCAGAAAAGTTCCTTCCAGTTCTTCTTTGATCTCCTCTTCTACCAGTTCCAGCCACTCTTCATCAACAAGATCACATTTATTGATCACAAGAATACTCTTCTCGATTCCAAGCAGTCCGAGAATATCCATATGTTCTCTCGTCTGCGGCATGATTCCTTCATCTGCTGCCACAACAAGCATGACAAGATCCATACCCACGACACCTGCCACCATGTTGTTGATAAATTTTTCATGTCCGGGAACATCGATGATACCGACACGGTCTCCATTTTTCAGATCAAAATATGTGAAGCCGAGATCAATCGTAATTCCTCTTCGCTGCTCCTCCTCCCACCGG
>JAPFCT010000183.1 GCA_026169575.1 Faecalimonas sp. | reverse complement strand
GCCTCTTTTGCCCGCTTGCTGTCTTTCCACAAGATGGATGCGAACCCTTCCGGGGACAAGATGGAATAAACAGAATTCTCCAGCATCCATACTTCATCGGCAGTCGCCAGCGCAAGAGCGCCTCCGCTTCCACCTTCCCCGATGATCACAGAGAGGATCGGAACTTTCAGCGCGGACATCTCGTAAATATTTCTTGCGATCGCTTCTCCCTGCCCTCGTTCTTCCGCCTCCAGGCCACAGAATGCTCCCGGTGTATCTACAAAACAGATGACCGGACGGCCGAACTTTTCTGCCTGCTTCATCAGACGCAGCGCTTTCCGGTATCCTTCCGGGGACGGCATTCCAAAGTTCCGCTCAATATTTTCCTTTGTCGTCGTTCCTTTTTCCTGCACGATCACTGTGACCGGTATCCCGCCAAATGATGCGATCCCGCCGACCACTGCCTTGTCATCTCCAAACAAGCGGTCTCCATGCAGTTCGATAAAGTCATCAAACAGTTCCCGGATATAATCTGATCCGACCGGACGGTCTTTCTTTCTTGAGACCTGCACCCGCTCCCAGGACGTCATTTCCCGGATGTCGCAAGGCATTCTCTCCCCTGCCTCCTCCGCAGCAGCCAAAGATTCCTTCGCGCTTCCGATGTTATCCGAATCCATGTTATCCAAATGTTTCCCGATACCTGCCACAGCATCTGCAGCTCTCGCTGTCTCTTTTCTGCCCGGGTGCAGCCGCAGAATGTCTGCCAGTGTTTCCCGCAGCTGTTCCCGCTCTACGATCTGATCAAGAAACCCATGTTCCAGAAGAAACTCTGCCCGCTGAAATCCTTTCGGCAATTTCTGTCCGATCGTCTGCTCAATGACGCGGGGACCGGCAAAACCGATCAGCGCATTCGGCTCTGCCAGGATCAGATCTCCAAGCATCGCAAAACTGGCAGTAACGCCCCCGGTCGTCGGATCTGTGAGCACCGAAATATACAGATTCCCTGCATCACTGTGCCGCTTCAATGCCGCGGCTGTCTTCGCCATCTGCATTAGCGAGAAGATTCCCTCCTGCATTCTTGCTCCGCCGGAGCACGCAAAAAGAATGACCGGAAGGCTCATCCTGGTCGCCCGCTCTACCGCTCCCGCGATTTTCTCTCCGACAGCCACTCCCATGCTTGCCATCAGAAATCTCCCGTCACAGACACCGAGCACGACCTCTCTTCCTTCAATCCTTGCCTTCCCGATCACAACCGCCTCATCCAGCCCGGTCTTCTCCTGCACGGCCTGAAGCTTTTGTTCATATCCCGGGTACCCCATCGGATTTTGGGTGGAAATTTCTTCTTCCCACACTTCAAAGCTGTCCGGATCTGCGATTGTCTCAATCCTCCGCCACGCATCCATCCGGAAATAACTGTGACATTTCGGGCAGATATAATATCCGTTCCGGACATCTTCTGCAATGATCGCCGACTTGCAGTTGTTGCACTTTCTTAAAAGTCCTTCCGGCACCTCCGGTTTTCTTCCTTCCGTCAGGGAAATATAATTTTTTCCGCCAGTCTTTTTAAACATATTTTTCAGCTTCATGCCTTTTCACCCCTACATTAATTTGTCCGTTTCTTCTTCGCCAGTATCCCGGAGATAAATTCGATATCAATGTTCCCGGACCGGTAATCCGGATGGTCCATGATCTCGTACTGATAATCAATATTCGTATCGATCCCTTCTATGATCACCTCACCGAGCGCGGTGCGCATCTTATTGATTGCCTGCTCTCTCGTATCCGCATGCACGATCAGCTTCGCCAGCATAGAATCATAGTATGCCGGAACCGTATAACCGCTGTAGATCGCAGTGTCGATCCGCACGCCTTTTCCTCCCGGAAGGTAGAGATCCGTGATCGTTCCCGGGGACGGGCGGAAATTTTTATCCGGATTCTCGGCATTGATCCTGCACTCGATCGCATGTCCGGTAAGAACAACATCCTCCTGCCGGTAAGACAGTGGAAGCCCGGAGGCAATCCGGATCTGTTCCTGGATCAGATCGATCCCGGTCACCCACTCTGTCACCGGATGTTCTACCTGGATACGCGTATTCATCTCCATAAAATAAAACTGCCCGTCGCGGTCTAACAGAAATTCAATCGTACCTGCATTGGTATAACCCGCCGCCTTTGCCGCCTGCACGGCCGCCTGCCCCATCTTGCTCCGAAGCGTCTCATCGATCGCCACAGACGGAGATTCCTCGATCATCTTCTGATGGTTTCTCTGAATAGAGCAATCGCGCTCCCCGAGATGGATCACATTTCCATACGCATCTGCCAGAATCTGAAATTCAATGTGCCGCGGATTTCTCACAAACCGCTCCAGATACATCGTTCCATCGCCAAATGCCATCTGTGCTTCCTTCTGCGCAGTCTGGAAGCTTCCTGCAAATTCCTCGCGGCTCTGCGCAACACGCATGCCTTTTCCGCCTCCGCCAAGCGCTGCCTTGATCATGACCGGATAGCCGATCTCCTCCGCGATCGCTGCGCCTTTTTCCAGATCGAACACCGCTTCTTTACTTCCCGGGATCACCGGAACCCCTGCCTCTGTCATCGTGCTTCTCGCCTGGGATTTATGTCCCATCTTCCGGATCACTTCCGAGGAAGGTCCGATAAATGTAATATGACACTTTTCACACAGTTCTACAAATTTACTGTTCTCTGATAAAAATCCAAATCCCGGATGGATCGCATCTGCGCCCGATACGAGCGTGGCGCTGATGATCTGTTCCATATTCAGATAACTTTCCGAAGACGGAGCCGGTCCGATGCAGATCGCCTCATCTGCCAGCTGTGTGTGAAGCGCCTCCTCATCTGCCTGCGAATACACTGCAACTGTCTCAATTCCCATTTCCCGGCACGCCCTGATAATGCGCACTGCAATCTCGCCGCGGTTTGCAACCAATACTTTCTTTATCATAGTTTCACCTGTTTTCCTATCCTACCATAAATGTCAGCTCTGCTGTCGCTGCAACTTTTCCATCGACACTTGCAACAGCCTCCCCGATCCCGATCGGTCCTTTCCTGCGGATGATCTTTGTCTCCAGTTTCAGGCGGTCTCCCGGAATAACCTTTTCCCGGAAACGGCATTTCTGGATTCCTCCAAAGTAAGCTGTTTTTCCCTGATTTTCCTCCAGACTCAGAATCGCAACCGCGCCTACCTGCGCCAGCGCTTCTATGATCAGCACCCCCGGCATGACCGGTTCCTGCGGAAAATGTCCTTTGAAAAATTCTTCCCGGTAAGTCACACATTTATAGCCAACTGCATATTCTCCCGGCTCATAATCTTCCACAACATCGACAAGCAGAAACGGATGGCGGTGTGGAATGATCTGCTCGATCTCTTTGACACTTAGTCGTTTCATCTTTTACTTCCCTTCTACAATCCGGAACAGTGGCT
>JAPFCT010000100.1 GCA_026169575.1 Faecalimonas sp. | reverse complement strand
GTTAGGTGGTAAGGCACAGTTCGGTGGACAGAGATTCGGTGAGATGGAGGTTTGGGCACTGGAGGCATACGGTGCATCTTACACACTTCAGGAGATCTTAACTGTAAAATCAGATGATGTTGTCGGACGTGTGAAGACATACGAGGCGATCATCAAGGGAGATAACATCCCTGAACCAGGAATTCCGGAATCCTTCAAGGTACTCTTAAAAGAACTTCAGTCACTGGGACTTGATGTCAGAGTACTCAGAGAAGACCAGACAGAAGTAGAGATCATGGAGACGATCGATTACGGTGAGACGGATTTACATTCAATCATCGAAGGAGACAGAAGATATAATTCAGAAGAAGAATCTTACGGAGAACACGGGTTCAGCAAACAGGAGTTTGACGGAGAAGAGCTTGTGGACATCGAGGAGGATCTGACGGATTTTGATGCAACTGATGACATCGATTTTGAAGCAATTCTTGACGAAGAATAGAAGAAGGGAGTGCCACAAATGACAGCCACAAATAATGAAACATCATATCAGCCAATGACGTTTGATGCAATTAAAATTGGATTGGCATCACCTGAGAAGATTTTAGAGTGGTCAAGGGGAGAAGTTACAAAACCTGAGACAATTAACTATAGAACATTAAAGCCAGAGCGCGACGGTCTGTTCTGTGAAAGAATTTTCGGACCAAGCAAAGACTGGGAATGCCACTGTGGAAAGTACAAAAAGATCCGCTATAAAGGCGTTGTCTGCGACCGCTGTGGTGTAGAGGTAACAAAGGCGAGTGTCCGCCGTGAGCGTATGGGTCATATTGACCTTGCCGCTCCGGTGTCACACATCTGGTATTTCAAAGGAATTCCGAGCCGTATGGGACTGATCCTTGATCTTTCCCCGAGAACACTTGAGAAAGTATTGTATTTCGCTTCCTATATCGTACTGGATAAGGGAGAGACAAACTTACAGTACAAACAGGTGTTATCTGAGCAGGAATACCAGGATGCGAGAGAGACATGGGGAAATAATTTCCGTGTCGGAATGGGAGCAGAAGCAATTCAGGAACTGCTTCAGGCGATCGACCTTGAGAAAGAATATGTAGAACTTCAGGCAGGATTAGAAGGAGCAACCGGACAGAAACGTGCAAGAATCGTGAAACGTCTCGAAGTCGTAGAGGCATTCCGCGATTCCGGAAACAAACCGGAATGGATGATCATGACCGTGATCCCTGTCATTCCGCCGGATTTACGTCCGATGGTACAGCTTGACGGTGGACGTTTTGCTACTTCTGACTTAAATGATCTTTACAGAAGAATCATCAACAGAAACAACCGTCTGAGAAGAC
>JAPFCT010000432.1 GCA_026169575.1 Faecalimonas sp. | reverse complement strand
GTCTACGACTTCAACATAGTCTACCAGCTCGATCTCTCCCGTCTCCTGAACTACATCCACTTCTGCCATTCCGACCATAAACGGCGGAGGAGAGATCGGGGAAGAATAAGATTCGGAAGCAAACAGCGCATCCTCATTGTTGCACATCACACGGTTTCCGATATCTTTCAGGGAGATTTCTCTTCCACCCTCTAAGCAGAATACTTTCTTTCCGTCAAATTCGACTTCTTCCCGGCTACATTCCAGATACTGTGCTCCTTTTGCCAGGATTTTTTCTTTTAACGTCTCGCAAGTCTTCACCACAGCGATTCCGGTCAGATATGTCGTGCTGGATGCATAAGATCCCGAATCATATGGGGATACATCCGTATCCACACCCGATACGATAATATTATCCATCTCACAGTCCAGACAGTCTGCCGCCATCTGCGCGAGGATCGTATCACATCCCGTTCCCATATCAGAAGCGCCGATCATCAGACTGTAGAACCCGTCATCATTGACCTTGATCGCCACAGAAGCATTATCCACATTGGAGATCGAGGATCCCTGCATCGCCATCGCGACTCCGACTCCGCGGACTTTTCCATTGCCAAGATCTCTTGCCGGGAATTTCTCATCCCAGTGGATCATCTCTTTCGCCTTCGCCAGACAGCGGTCAAGCGCACAGCTGTTTGCCGTCTCCCCGTAATAAGCAGGCATCACCTGGCCTTCTTTTACGATATTTTTCTCGCGGAGGACAACCGGATCGATCCCCATCTTCTCTGCCAGCTCATTGACTGCCGACTCTACTGCAAACAATCCCTGCGTGGCGCCATATCCACGGTACGCTCCCGCAGACATCACATTCGTATAAACAACATCATATGCAAACCGGAATGCCTCTGTCTTTCCATAAAGCGGGATAGATTTGTGTCCGGAAAGTCCCACTGTTGTCGGCCCATGTTCACCAAATGCCCCGGTGTTGGAAAGTGTATAGACATCAATTCCTTTGATGATACCATCTTTGTCTGCACCAACTCGAACCTTCACTTCCATCTCATGGCGCGGTGTGGAGGCAATCTGTGATTCCTCTCTCGCATAGACAAGCTTTGCCGGCTTTCCGGTCTTCATCGTCACGATCGCCGGATAAACTTCTGTCACAACCGTCTGCTTTGCCCCGAATCCTCCGCCGATACGTGGTTTGATCACACGGATCTTTGATTTCGGAATATCAAGCGCATTGGCAAGAATTCTTCTGACATGGAATGTAATCTGTGTTGAAGAGACAACATTTAATCTTCCGTAAGTATCCATATAAGTATACGTGCGGAATGTCTCCATCATCGCCTGCTGGTTTGCTTTCGTATGATAAGTTCCTTCCACCACATAATCGCACGCATCGAGCACTGCATCGATATCTCCATGATCTTCTTTTCCGCAGGCACAGAGATTTCTCTTGTTATCCGCACCAACCGGACAAAGGCTCTTCCAGTTCTCCTCCGGGTGGATCAAGATCGCATTGTCTTTTGCCTGATGAAAATCAAGTACCGGCTCCAACACCTCATATCTGACCTTGATCAGTTTCAGCGCGCGTTCTGCCGCTTCCTTCGTCTCCGCAGCTACGATCGCTACCGCATCCCCGACAAAGCGCACCCGCTGATCTAAGATCAGTCTGTCGTACGGACTTGGCTCCGGATACGTCTGCCCTGCCATTGTAAAGCGCTTGTCCGGAACATCCTTGTAAGTGAGGATACATTCCACACCCGGAACTTTTTTTGCGTTTTCTGTCTGGATCTCCTCGATCAGCGCATGTGCATGAGGACTTCGCAGAATCTTTACGACCAGACAGTCTTTTGGCGCAATGTCATCTGTGTACACCGGCTTTCCGGTCACAAGCGCCGGAGCATCTACCTTTGGCACCGCTGTATTTACAAAACTCACTATTTCGTCCCCCTTTTCATCTCTAAATATTTCTTGATCGCACGGAGCTGTCCCATATACCCGGTACATCTGCACAGATTTCCTGACAGATATTCCTTCACTTCTTCCAAAGTAGGATCTTCTAACTCACGCACCATCGCAAGTACGTTCATAATAAATCCCGGGGAACAGTAACCGCACTGCTCCGCGCCTTCTGCCGCCAGAAATGCGCCAAACTCTGCCGCTTCTTCCTGGAGTCCTTCCATTGTTGTCACTTCTTTTCCTTCTACTCTTGCCGCAAGCATTGAGCAGGAAAGTGTTGGCGCTCCATCCACCCACACGGTACAAAGACCGCAGTTTGTCGTCTCGCATCCGCATTTCACACTGTAACAGCCCTTTGCCCGAAGCAGATCAAGAAGAACGGTATCTTCCTTGATGTCGGCAGCGGTCTGTTTTCCATTTAACATAAACTTTACTTCCATCTCTAACATTCCTCCATCAATGCTTCTATCTGTCTGCGGATCAGAACCGCTGCAAGCGCTTTGCGGTACTCACTGCTTCCGCGCATGTTGCTTCCAAATGAAACCTGCTCCGTCAGTTTCTCTGCGATTTCAGCTGCATCTCTCTCATCCGCCTTCTCTGTCACAAGAACTGCCTTCATCGGTCTGGCTCCGATCGACACCTGCCATTCTTCCCCTGCTTTTGCCACACCACAGGCAATCACCGGGAAATCCGTCTTCGTTCTTCTGGAGGAAACATAGCGGATCTTTCTTGCATCTTTCTTAATAATAATATTGACAAGAATATCCCGGTCTCTCTCCTGACAGACAAACTCTCTGAGCGGGACAACACCTCCCTTGTACAATTCTACATAGCAATCCAGTGCCAGGAAACAGGTCAGAACATCAGAAAATCCAAATCTTCCGAAAATGCTTCCGCCTACCGTCGCCTGATTGCGAAATTGTACTCCGACAATATGTCTTACACTTTCCTTTACCGCTCCATCTGTATATCGGTTAAGTCCTTCATGCAGTTCCAGTTGTCTTAAGGTACACATGCACCCGATTTTAAATGCTTCTTCTGACTCCTCTATCTGATCGAATCCCATGCCGGACAGATCGATCGCAGTCTGTACCCGTCCGTTTCCGAGACGCATCCACATCATCCCGCCAATGATTCTGTTTGCACGCTTCTGATTCAGCTTGTACGCTTCTTCCAGACTCTCCGGCTTTCTATAACTATTTATCGTTATCAAAAAAATCCTCCTTCCAGCATTTTCTCTGCTGTTTCATCGTTTTATTGCATACAGATTTATTTTATCACATTCTCTTTCATATCACAATTTGTAATTTCTTTTGTTTTCCAGTTATTTTTAGTTGAAAATCCTCGCCCCTTGCGGTATGATGATTTATAAATCAAAAAATCACCGAAGAGAAGGGAAACTATACCATGCAGCTTTTAAAAGAAAGAATCTTAAAAGACGGTGTTGTCAAACCGGGAAATGTATTAAAAGTAGACAGTTTTTTAAATCATCAGATGGATATTGATCTGATCAACGAGATTGGAAAGGAATTCAGAAGAAGATTTCCAACTGATAAGATCACAAAGATTCTCACGATCGAGGCTTCCGGGATCGGAATTGCCTGCATCGTCGCACAATATTTTGGTGTACCTGTTGTCTTTGCCAAGAAAACACAGAGCATCAACATCGACGGAGAAGTCTATCACACAAAAGTAGAATCCTTCACGCATAAGCGTACTTATGATGTCATCCTCTCCAAAAAGTTTCTAAATGAAGACGATCACGTTCTGATCATCGACGATTTCCTTGCAAACGGCTGTGCAATGTTAGGACTGATCGACCTTGTAAAAGGTGCAGGCGCTACGATCGAAGGCGCAGGAGTTGTGATCGAGAAAGGAATGCAAAACGGCGGCGATCTGATCCGCTCTCAGGGCGTCCACTTAGAATCACTGGCGATCATCGATTCCATGACAGACACTTCACTGACATTCCGCGATTAGAAAAAGGCTGTGCAGCTGCACATTCATATACCCAATCGATTTTACACAGATTTTCCAAAGCGTTTTCCATACGGAGAAACGCAAAATAAGAATCTCCCATACATCCGGTG
>JAPFCT010000179.1 GCA_026169575.1 Faecalimonas sp. | reverse complement strand
TTTTCAGACTTTTTTGAAAATCTCAAATTGTCTTTTGATTTCTGCACTCTTTCCATACTGTCCCTCTATACTGTATTTTTGTCAATTTTACTTTATCATCAATTGGGATGTTTTAGAAACTTTCAGATAAAAAGGAAGCATGAATTGTTCCATTCATAAAGATACTTATTTCATTTGCTTACTGTAAAATTATTTGATTTTAATATTTGTCATAGTTACGAATCCAAGGCGCACTAAAATAGTTTCCACAATACGATACCAAACAATGGTTATAATCAAGGCTGACGTATATAAAATAATTGACTCTTGAAAATATTGTCTGCCAAAGTGAATAAGGATAAACGGTGGAGACATGAAAATCAAAAAAAGGAGCATGCTTCCTATAATTTTTTTAATGTCCTTTGGATTGGTTAAATCAAATTCAGCTCCACAAGAACATCTGTGTGGCATCATTCCATATTTTATATTCAGTTTATGACCACATTTCCTGCAATATAATTTCTTCATTTTATTATGTTTCACGCTTTCTAAATTCTGATTGTCTATGATTATTTGATTATATCATCCGGGCATTAAGCCGTCATTACTTTTCTACTATTTATCAAAATATTTTTTAAAGTAAAACAGAAAATCCTTATCATTTCCTTATATTTGCCTCCTACAATAAAGATAAATTCGTTGCAGGAGGTAAAAAAATGCAGAAAAATATATTGGAGACAAGGGAACTTACGAAAGTTTACAGAGAGCAGAAAGCGGTCAACGCGGTTTCGATTCAGGTGCGGGAAAATACGGTTTACGGACTTCTCGGAGCAAATGGAGCAGGAAAATCGACGTTGTTGAAGATGATCGCAGGGATCATCCGGCCGACGTCCGGGAACATTCTTGTAGATGGTAAAGTGTGGAACAGAAAGGCATTAAATAACATCGGTTCGCTGATCGAATCGCCGGCAATCTACGGGAATTTGTCTGCGCGGGAAAATCTGAGAGTGCGCACCTGGATGCTTGGCCTTCCGGAGGAAAGGATCGATGAGGTGCTGGAGATGGTAGGTTTGACGCAGACCGGGAAGAAGCGTGCCGGGAAGTTTTCTATGGGGATGAAGCAGAGGCTTGGACTTGCGATTGCGCTCTTAAACGATCCGAAACTTCTGATTCTGGATGAGCCGACCAATGGTCTGGATCCGATCGGAATCCAGGATCTCAGGCGGATGATCCAGGAATTTCCGAAAAAAGGGATCACCGTCATTGTGTCGAGTCACATTTTGAGTGAAGTATCGCAGGTGGCAGATGACATCGGTATTATTTCCGGCGGGGTGCTTGGATATCAGGGGGAACTGCCGCAGGAAGAAAAGCTGGAGCGTCTGTTCATGGAGATTGCCGGGGCAGGCAGAAGGGAGTGGTAGAGATGTGGAATTATTTTCGTGCAGAACAACTGAAGTACCGGCATACTTTTGTAGGAAAGGCATTTCTTGCAGCGCCGCTTGCCGGACTGCTGCTTGGAGTATTACTGTCACCGGCCTATGTAGTTATGACAAGCTTTAACTGGTGGTATATGTTCCTGCTCCCGGCAATGGTTTCCATTGTTGTCTGCAGCTGCGGGGAAAAAGACCGGAAACTTGGAGAAAAAGCGGTGTTTGCACTTCCGGTGTCGCTGAGGAGCGCACGGCTTGTAAAGATTTTCTATTGCAGTATGCTGCTATTTTTCACATGCATGGCACAGTGTATTCTGACATTTACGGCAGGTCAGATTTTTCAGTCAAAATATGCGGATATGGTCACACTTTTCCATGCACTGTTTGCGGGTGTGCTGCTATTTCTGACGTTTGCATGGCAGATCCCGCTTTGCCTTTTACTGGAACAAAAATGCGGGATGGCGGCTGCAATCGTGATCAATATGGCGGCAAATGTGATTCTGAGTTCGAATGCTGCGACGGAAACTTTGTGGCAGATCCCGTATGCGATCCCGGCGCGCCTGATGTGTTCGGTCTTAAAAATTTTGCCAAATGGTCTCCCGGCAGAACCGGGAAGTATCACATTTACACAGGAATTGTTGTCGTGGAACAGTATTTTGCCGGGGGTGGTCATTTCCGTATTCTGCTTTCTCCTGATTACGGAGATCTGTGTCAGACTTTATGAGAGAAAGGGGATGAAATAGATGCTGCGTGCAGAGTTTCAGAAGATGAAGCGGACAGCATTGTTCTGGATGCATGTGTTTGTCCCGGTCATTGGGGCCGGGATCGTACTCTGGTATTATGAAGGACTTGGGATGCTGCATATGAATGCGAGAAGCATCGGGGAATTTATGGAAATATTAAGTCTTGTATTCCCGGCACTGAGCGGGATCGTCTGTGCCCTTGCAGTGGAGATGGAGACAGAAGCGGGAAATATGCAGGTGCTTTTAGGAGGAGTGTCGGGAAAATGTCGTGCGGCGGCAGTAAAACTGCTGGCATTGCTGCTGCTTGCGGGATTGGGAACGGTACTGGCACTTGGCTGTTACATCGCAGGAGTCTGGCTGGAGACCGGAGAAAAGTTCAGTGTAGACTTGATGATTTTTCTGGTGAAATGTGTCTTTGTGCTGCTTGGAACGCAGCTTACGACTTATGTGATCCATCTTTTTCTGAGCCTGAAATGGCAGAAAGGGATCACAATCGGAGCCGGGATCGTGGAGAGTATGCTGGGAGCTTTGTTTCTCACAACGATGGGAGATGGGATCTGGATGTATTGTCCGTTTGCATGGGGGACGCA
>JAPFCT010000035.1 GCA_026169575.1 Faecalimonas sp. | reverse complement strand
GAAGAGCCCCGGCGCCTCCTCCAAGCGCCGCCACTGTCAGAAGGGTTGCTTCCGGAATTCGCCATTTCTTTTTCACCGCTTTTCTCTTGTCGATTCCAAACAGAACAAACGCTGCCAGATTGATCACAAGAAGACAGCCGATCCCAGCTTCTCTCAAATTCTTACCTCCTTTTTCAGCGCAAACGAATAGATGATCTTCTCTTTCACCGACTTTCCGGTGAGCCGTTCCAGTACTTCGGCGTAATAGTGCAGCTGCTTTGCATACCGCCCGACAAGTTCTTCCGGGCCACTGACACGGTCTGTCTTATAATCGACCACAACAATCCCGTCTTCCTCCTCAAAGTACACGTCGATAATTCCCTGCACGATCAGAAGTTCCTCCTCCGCCTCCTGCTGTTTTCGCAATTCCGGATAAATCGTATCTGCGGAAACTCCCAGCACAAATGGCTGTTCTTTTTTCAGGCGCCCGCGCTGTGCGGCCTTTCGGAGCCGGATCCCGAGCGGACTTTCCAGCAGCGCCAAAATATCTTTGTAGTAGACCGCCTCTTCCATCTCCTCCGGCAGCTTTCCTTTATCACAAAGTCTTTTTGCCTCATCACGCAGCTGCGGAACCGTGTAATCTTTTCCAAAATCAAGCAGTTCCAGAAACTTATGGTATGCCGTTCCCCTCGATGCCCCCGATAACGGTCCGGTATACGCCACTTCTTTCTCTTGTCCTTTCTGCTCCACGTTTTCCCGCATAAAATGCGGGATCAGCGGGACGATCTCCGGCTCTTCATACAGAATTTCTCCTGCCGTCTCCTCCGGTTCTGACCTCTTTTTCAGTTCCGATACGGTAAACTTCAGTTTCATTTTCTGGATCACTTCATACGGATACTGATAAGAAAACTGTTCTGCAATGCGCGCTCTCATCACAGGGTCATAGACATGTTCCGTATCCCAGTTTCTTAATATTTCCTCGGTCAGCACCTGCTCTACTTCCTCGGCCGTCTCTTCCAGGATCAAATGCTCCGGAAAGATTTCTTCCACAAGCAGCGGAAGCTGTTTTTTGTACATGGCATTGGTAAATGGAACCTGCATCCCATAGGCATTCAGCAGATCTGCAAATACCTGATTCCGGAACAGCGCCGGCAAAATCCAGTCAAAATACGAAGTTGCCCGCGACAACATTCCAAATGGGAGTGTGGTCTCCTCCCGCCTCTGGATCGACGCAAAACGTTTCAGTTTCTGATCCAGATTTGAAATGCTTCCGATCAGGATCAGCTTCTCCTTTGCTCTTGTGAGTGCGACATAGAGCACGCGCAGCTCCTCTCCGAGATTTTCCAGCTGTACTTTTTTCTGGATCACCTTTTTTAAAAAGGTCGGGACCTTTGTCCGGTAGGCAAGGTCCACTGCGTCAATCCCAATTCCAAGCTCCGGATGGATCACAATGCTTCCGGTGATATCCTGCATATTGAACCGTTTGCTCATGCCTGCCACGATCACGATCGGAAATTCCAGCCCTTTGCTTTTGTGGATACTCATAAGCCGCACGGTATCTGCCTGCTCATCTGCAATATTTGCCTCGCCGTAATCAATATCATATTTCTGTAACTGCTCAATATAACGGACAAAGTTAAACAGCCCCTTATAACTTGTAGACTCAAACGCGATCGCCTTCTCCACGAGCATCTCCAGATTCGCAGTCCGCTGCTCTCCGCCCGGCATCGCCGCCACATAATTGCCATATCCGGTTTCCTCCAGGATCTGCCACAGCAGTTCATGGATCGCAGTATATGGAAGCCGCTCCCGGAAGCGTTCTATCTTCTCGTAGCAGTGATCTAGCTTCTCCCGGATTACCTGGTTCTCACCTGCCAGCCGGTAGTCCTGCACTGCCTGGTAAAACGGTGCTTCTTTCTCACTGCATTTGATCTCGGCAAATTCTTCGCTTGTAAGCCCTGCAAACATAGATTTCAGTACGGCGGCAAGCGGAAGATCCTGCCTCGGATTATCCAGCACGCGCAGATAATCCAGCAAAAGGCGAATCTCTCTCGTCTCAAAATAACCCTCTTTCGATCCGGTAAAAGTCGGGATTCCCTCCCGGTTCAGCACTTCCGTAAATACGTCCGTCCACCCTTTCAGACTTCTCGTAAGGATAACGATGTCACTGTATTTTGCAGCCCGGTATTCTCCGCTTTTTTTGTCGAAGACCGGCTGTACTCCGACCAGCTGCCTGATTCTTGCCGCAATCGCCCGCGCTTCGATCTCCCGGTCAGACGCTTCCTCTGCTTCGGTCTGTTCCGCAGAAGAATCTGCCGTATTGACAAGCAGTACTTCTGCCTCCATCCCCGGTTTTTCCTCATAGTCTGCACCGACATACAGCGCGGCCTTCTCATCGTAAGCAATCTCTCCGAGTTCTTTTGTCATGATCTGCTCAAACAAGAAGTTCGTACTGTCAAGCACTTCCCTTCTGCTGCGGAAATTTTTGTGCAGGTCGATCCGCTGCTTCTGACTTTCTTCTATATTATATGTGTCAAATTTTTCCATAAATAATTCCGGACGCGACAGACGGAACCGATAAATGCTCTGTTTTACATCTCCGACCATAAATACATTATAGATTCCCTCCGATACGGTGGAGACGCTGGTAAGGATCGCCTCCTGAATCAGATTGCTGTCCTGATATTCATCGATCATGATCTCTGCAAACTTTTTCTGGTAATCTTTTGCAGCCTCGGAAGGAACCAGTCCCTCCTCCGTCTGTTCCGTCAGGATCCGGAGCGCGTACTGCTCCATATCCGAGAAATCAATCAGGTTTTTGCTCCTTTTCTTTGCCTCAAAAGCCTCTGCAAACGCCTGCACCAGATCTGCAAGCCCCCCCATAGTCTTTCCCGCTTCCAGCATATCCTTCTGCAGTTCCTCCAAAGATTCATAAAAAAACTGCTCCCGCAGCGCACCGACCGTCTCCTTGACCTCTTCCCGGATATTCTTTACCGATGCAGTCAGATCTTCCGATACATTTTTATCTCTGTTTCCCGCAAGCCGCTTCCACTTCAGATCTGCAAACAACTCGTACATTCCCTGCATCGTTGTCTGCTCTGCCAGTTTCTTAAGCGCTGTCCGGTCTGCCTCCAGCGCATCCATATACATGTACGGACCGTCCGGCTCCTGACACTGGCGGATTCCTTCTTCCAGAAGCGCCAGAAGTTCCTCCAACGACTTTTGCAGACTTTTCTTTGCATAAACAGCTCCCTCAGAAGCTTCAAATGCTTCCACCGTATTGAGCCGATACCCTTCCACACATTGCCTGAGCCACTTCTCCGGCTCCGGATTGCTCCGGGAAAATTCATACATCTGCAAAACGATCTCCTCGATCTTCTTGTCATCTCTTCCCGAAGAAATACTTTCCACACATTCCAGGAACTCCTCAGATGCTTCCCCGTAGCAGCGTTCCAGCACTTCCTCCAGCACATCCTGCCGCAGAAGTTTCAGTTCTCCCTCGTCCGCGATCCGAAATCCCGGATCCAGATCGATCGTGTGAAAATAATCCCGGATCACCGACAGACAAAAACTGTGGATCGTTGTCACCTGGGCATTGTGTATCAGCGTCGCCTGCCGCTGCAGATGTACATTGTCCGGCTGCTCCTCCAGCTTCTTCTCGATTGCATCCCGGATACGCTCTTTCATCTCCGCTGCCGCCGCCTCTGTAAATGTCACGACAAGCATCTGATCCACGTCGATCGGAGGTTCATCCACCGTCAGGCGCGTGATGATACGCTCCACAAGCACTGCTGTTTTTCCGGATCCTGCCGCCGCAGATACAAGAATGTTGCGGTTTCTGAGGCGAATCACCTGCTCCTGCTCCTTTGTCCAAGATACTCCCATCTGATGTTTTTCCCCTTTCTGTCACAATGTCTTTCTATCTTTCTTCTATTCTATCTTTCTGTTTGCTGTCCTTCGCATTTACAGACGATCACCGTTTGTTTCTTTTGTGATTTCCGGATTCCCTGTCCTTTTCCAGTTCTTCTTCCATCAACCGCAATGCCTCCACATCTTTCAGTTTAGAAATTTTTCGATATGCATACCCCGGTATTTTCTTGTCAAACCCACAGATCCCCCGGTAAGGACAGTAATCGCACCCGGTCTTCTGTCCCAGCTCATATGGCCGGATTTCTGCTTCTCCCTCTAAAATCCGCTGCCCGATACGGTTTAAGATTTTGTCTGTATACTCTGATAATGTGGAAAATCCACTTCCGCTTAACACTTTCGATGTCCTGGACAGACTCTGATCCTTATTTCTTCCAACCGGAATCACATTTGAATTTCCCGCAAACGAACGGTCAAGATGAACTATCACTTCCTCCGATGCATTGACCACACCGTCCGGCTTTAATTCTTTCAGAAGCGCCTGCTCACCAAGCTGCTCTCTTTTCTCTTTTTCCACCAGTGGATCTTTCATCTGATAATAGAAGATCCCCGCCGGAATGATCTCTTTCTCCGGGTGTTTCTGCTCTTCCATCTCCATCACCGCATTCAGATAGACGATCAGCTGCAGCTGCAGGCCGTGGTACATTTCCCCCAGCTGGAATGCCTTCGCCCCCGTTTTATAATCAATCACTTTGACATAGACATGTTCTTCGTCCTCATAGAGATCTACGCGGTCGATCTTTCCGCGCAGCCGCATTTTCGCATGTTCGGACAGTGACAGATTGACTGATTCCAGATGCGCCATATTTCCAAAGCTGATCTCATACCCGGCCGGAACAAAATCCCCTTTCTCCAGCTGCTTTGTGAGCGCCCACACGGTCCGTCTGAGCAGACGCTTCATCCTTGTGATCACATACTCATTTCGTGCAGAACTATATAGCACCGCATTCCCATAGTTTGTCACTCCTGCCTCGACACTCTCCTCGATCAGCTGCTCCCGCAGTTCTTCTGAAACTGTGGTCCATGTCACACCGTATTCCTCCAGCTTTTTGGAAAACTGTTCCATCGCGCTGTGAAAAATATTCCCAAGATCCACCGGCTGAAATCCATAGACTGCCCGCTCCTCCAGTTTCATCCCATACGTGAGAAAGTGCGCATAAGCGCATGCTGAAAATTTTTCCAGTCTTGTCACGCTGTTTTCCAGGATCATCCCGTAAAGCTTTCGCGCCATCTCCTCTGACAATCTGTCATGCGGCCGCTTCAGATGATTTGCCGCAAGCAGCTGTTCGATCTTCTGATGCCACTCTGGATGCTTATAATACCAGGTGTACAATTCCTTCCACGCGCCGCCAAATGTTTCACTCCTTGTCTTTAGTCCCTGCACCAGGTCTGAAATCGCCGTCTCCGGCGTCAGTTCCTTCTCCCACAGCGCTCTTTCATCTTCTTCCTGCACCGAAAGAGCCGGGTACATTCTCCTTACGTCTGCGATCAGATATGCCGGCCGCAGACTTTTTCCGTCAGACGATACTTTTGAAAACGTAAGGTACAGTCTTTCCGACGGCTTTGTCAGATGCAGATAAAGGTAAAATTTCTGAATATATGCCTGCTCTTTTGCACCCGGTGCAAGCGAAATCTTCTGCTCCTGAAATGCCTCTCTGTCATACTCAGACAAAAGCCCCGCAGCCCCTTGTCTGCCCGGAAGCCATGTGTCATTTACCCCTGCAAGAAAGAGTACCTTCACATCCTGGAGTCTGGTACGCTCCATATCACCGATGACAACCTGGTCGATCCCCGGCGGGATCACTCCGACCTTCGCCTCCTGCAGTCCTGCATCCAGGAGCTCCCGGTATTCTGCAAGTGAGATCATCTCCTCCCCGAGCAGCTCTGTAAATTTGTCAAACAGTTCCATCACGATCCGGTAGATCTGGGCATATTCTTTTGCAAGCACCAGCTCTCCCCGCTCCTGAAACTGCAATTCATAGCCTTTGACCTTCTGCTGAAGCTCCTCTGTCATCAGAAATTCACAAATCGCCTCTGTCACTTCCCGGACCGTTTTCTTCCGGCGCTTCAAAACCTCCGAAAGCTGTCCCACCTTTTCAACAAACCGCTGGCGAAATCCATTCCACCGAAGCATATCCTCTGCACTCGCATGCGGACTCTGTCTTACCCACATCTCATTCCACTTCCGATATCCACGCACCCCGAGCGCTACGACATAGTTTTCCACATCGTCCACCTCTTCGCGTGTAAAACCGGTCAGATCGGTTCTGAGAAAGCGGAACGTACTTTCATAAGAAAAGTTTTCGTCCACCATCGCCAGAAGACTCCGGAGATATTCCACAAAGGAATTTAACAGCACGCTCCGCTTATGATCCATAAAAAACGGGATATGGTAAGTCTGAAATGCCTTCTCCATATATTCTGCATAAGTCCCCATGTCGCTGACGATCACCGCAAAATCTCTGTACCGGTATCCCTTTGTCCGCACAAGGCGCAGAATCTCTGACGCAATAAAAAGCGACTCTTCTTTTGGATTTTTCACAGTATGAAGCGACAGCGCCTCCTGCTCCTTTCCATATACATGCTTTGTGTAACGGAAAATATTCTGCTCCAGAAAAGCAAGCGGAGGATTCTCACGGAATCTGAACGGAACTTCCCCATTTTTGCCATACAGCAGAATTGGATTCTCCACTTCAGCTCTCTGCTCCCCGGCAATCTTCATCAGGCCTGTCACCATCTGCTTACTTAGGGCAAACAGCTGGTATTTATGTTTCAGCTGATACGGATCCTCCCGCCGGTCAATGGTCACTGTAACTACCACCTTCCTGCAGATGTTCAGAAGCTGCCCAAGCAGGCGGTTCTGCACCGGTGTAAATCCTGTGAAGCCATCCAGTACAACGACACTGTCTTTTAAAATTTCCGACTGCTGTACGACTGCGCTCAGCACATCCAGAAGTTCCTCCCCGGTAATATATTTTCCCTGAAGATACCCGTCAAATGTCTCCTGAAGCTTCTTTATATCGTGAAGCTTCCAATAGAGCTGCCTGCTGACTTCCCCGCTCTCCATGACACGCGCAATCTCTTCTTCGCCAATATCATACTGCGTAAACTCCGAGAGCAGCGATTTCACCTCACTGATATATCCAAGTCTGCGGATATTCCCGCCAAGTACTTTTAGCTCTCCTTCCACATCTCCGGCTGCCTTTCTGAGGATCAGACTCTTTCCTATATCATCGAGCACAGTTCTCCGGCTGCCTCCGACTTCCTCAAAAATCCGGTGTGCCAGCCTGCCAAAACTTAACACATCAATGTTCATGATCCCATGCCGCGGGTGCAGTCTGACTAATTCTTTCTGCGTCTGCATCGTAAACTGCTCCGGCACAAGCACGATATAGTTTCGCTCCGGATTCTCGCATGCACTTTTAATGACACGCTCATATAAATATCTGGATTTCCCAGATCCAGAATTTCCAAAAATAAATTGTAACGACATCTTTCACCTCTTATTTTTCTTCAAATACGACATTTCCCTGCCCATCCAGCAGTTGATACCACTCCGGCACACGCTGTGTCATATAGAGAAACGGCCAGTCTGCCATTTCAAATCTCCGCTCTTTCTTTCCCTCTTCTTTGACGATCAACGTTTTTAGCGCCTTATTGCAGACCTCAAATGCATATGCCCGGTCATATTTCTCGATAAATCCATTTTTCTTCGCATTTCCAATCTTCACAGTCCGCTCAAGCTTCATCGCTTCTTTCCAGAAGCGGTAGACATCTTCCTTTTCCTCGTAGGAAAGCGCTGCAATTTCCCTCTCTTTCAACTCCTCGGCATCTGCCGCCAATGCAAGCACTGCCTCTGTCTTCGATGGGAACTTCCGGCATTCCTCCTCAAATACGCGCTGCAATACGGGATGCTGCGTCTCCTCTCCACAATCAAACATCTTCCATACCCAGTTTGTCCGGATACTCCCCTCGCTGCGGATATAGTGATAGATTTGCTCTACGCCGCTTCTTGGGATCAGCGTAGGCAAAGTCACCTTCAGGAAAGTCCCGTCGATTCCAAGTAAAAATAGTTCTCCGGTTCCACGCCCTGTATTCACTACTCCTACATTATTCCTCAACTGCATTCCCATCGTCAGCTGTTTGGAAATATAGTAATCCGCCACACGAAACCAGTTTTTGCTCTCTTTGACATCCCAGTTCCGGTCCAGATCCACCACCGTCTCAAAGACTTCCCCATCCAGAAGTCTGTCAATCTCTTTCCCGTCCAGCAATCCCGATACGATCGGAACTGTCAGATATTTCCTGCGGCAGTATCGCACCATCGGCTTCCAGTATGCTTTACACCCTGCCACTGCTGCCGCAAAGATTCCAAGTACTACCAGCCATGCTGCCAGACCGTTTCCTCCAAAAAACGCCCACTCCGCCATCTGCAGCACTGCTCCTGCTGCGATCAACACAATAAAAAGAAATAGAATGACCCTCATGAACTTCCGAAACCATGTTCCATGTCTGAATTCTTCCTTAAAAATCTTCCTCATACTTCTCCTCCTCTCCGGATTTATCTCTGCACTCCTGATCCGTTCCTTCCTGATTGCAAAATAAAATCCTCCGAAAATCATGTACTTCATTATAGCATGATTTCCGGAGGAAATATAGAATGATCTCCCACTTTTCAGAAGCGCTTTATCGTAAAATTAATTCTCTCGTCTGACTACGGTTTTCCGAATCAGCAGTGCACTGAGCCCTGCCAGGATTGCCAGTGCAGCTATGCCAGATATGAATCCATAGAACGGATTTCCATCGGTGATTCCGGATAACTTCATGACCGCATTCATAATCGCGATCATGCTCTTTCCGCCAAACAGAAAATAGTCTGCGATTGGATATATAAACCATATAACAGCAGGTACTCCAAATGCAAATACAAGTCTTCCGACTTTATTTAAGCGATACCAGATAATAGACACGACACATCCTGCCCCCACAAAAAGCGCATAGACTACGAACAGAAGCGCCACCGTTACGATCACTCTCGCAATGAAAGATGCCCCGTCTAAAAACTCTGGATAAAACAGTGGCAGGATCTCTCCGCCAAACTGAATCTTCCCCCATCCTGACAGCTTTTGATCTACGATACCAAGCAATGTATCCGCTACTCCGCACATCCCTGCACCGACTGCGAAGCCAAGCAGCTTTCCTGCCAAAATCTGCTTTCTGCTCACACCATTCTGCAGCAAAAACTGAAAACTTTCTGTAAATGTACACATCCCCATGATCAACATAAACATTGCCGACATCACATTCATCCCAGTCATCGTCACATGCTCTCCACCGACTTTGCTTGCAAGAAACAGCGCCAGCAGACGCATCCCGACCTGAACGAGATATAAGATCCCAATCGACTGCCACACTTCCTGAAACTGATATTTAAAACTATTCTTCATTCTCATACCCATCCCCCTCTAACGATTTGTCATCTGGATAAACATCTTCTGCAGATCCAGCTTCGCAATTTCAAGTTCTTCCGGCGCTTCTTTCCATTTTGCTTTGGAACTTCCGATCACATATGCTGTCTTCATCGTTCCGAGCATCTCTGTGCCGATCACATCTTCGCCCTGAATCCATGTATCGACCGTTTCTTTTTTCCCGGAAATTCTGTATCCCCCGGCAAGCAGTTCCTCCGTCGCACAGTCTTTGATCACCCTTCCTTCTTTTAAGATCACAACATGCTCGATCACGCTTGCAATCTCCTCGATCAGATGTGTGGAGATTACGATCGTAAACGGCGCTTCCATGTACTTCTCAAGCAGGATCCGGTAAAACATCTCTCTGTGATTTGCATCCAGACCAAGCACCGGCTCATCCAGAAACAGATACGGAACGTTGACCGAAAGTGCAATGATCAGCTTAAAAATAGATTTATATCCGGTCGAAAGCGCCCGCACCTTCTTCTTTGTATTCAGTCCAAACATCTTTGCAAGCTCCATCGCGTAGTCCATATCGAACTTCGGATAAAAGTCCTTCGACCACCGGAATGCCTGCTGGATCTTCATACCCGCCGGATAAAGTGTCTGTTCACTCATCAGGTAAATATTCTGCTGTACCTGATCATTCTCCCGCGCATCCTTTCCATCCACAAGCACTTCTCCCTGATCCGAAAAAATCCGGTTGCTGATGATATTGAGCAGCGTAGATTTTCCCGCTCCATTCCGTCCGAGGAGTGCATAGATCTTCCCTTCCTCAAACTGTACACTGACGTGATCCAGCGCCTTTGTATCCTTGTATACCTTTGTCACTTCCCTGATCTTGATCCCACTCATTTTGAAAATCCCCTTTCTATCATCGAAATGATCTCCACATCTGTAATCTCCAGCTTCTTCGCCTCCTCCACAAGACGACTCACAAAATTCTCGTAAAACTGGTCTTTCCTCTTCTGTCTCAGCTTTCTCACTGCACCTTCTGCCACAAACATCCCTACTCCTCTCTTCTTATACACGATCCCGGCATCCACCAGCAGGTTGATTCCTTTCAGCGCAGTTGCCGGGTTGATCTTGTAAGTCACAGATATCTCTGTCGTAGAAGGAATCTGACTCTCTTCCTGAAATACCCCGGTCAGGATCGCATCTTCGATTCCTTCCGCAATCTGCAAAAACACAGGCTTCTCATCATCAAAATTCAGCTTCATCTTTTCCTCCTCTCGTTATATGGTTAGTTGCTCAAGTAATTAACTATATATGCATTATATCGACTGCTTTCCGTGTTGTCAACTCTTTTCTTTAAAAAAATGATTGATACTCTTTTCTCCCAAAAAGTCAGAAAAAACAGAGGAGGACTCCTTTCCCCAAATTTTCTACGCAATAAAAAACCGACCTCCAACTGTTAGATTCTTTTCTAACTTTTGGGGGTCGGTATATCTCCGCCGCTTCCGCTTCTCCTCTATAAGATGTTACTGTACGGTTTGTTTCTGTTTTCTCCCTATGCTAGATCGCCATCGCGATCAAAGATGGCAGCAGACAGGCAAGCGCACACAGTAAATCTCCCAGAAACCGGCACACGATCCGCTCCTCATCATCCAGTTCTCCAAATGGAATGATCTTTTCCTCTACAAAGTCCACCATATCTTTTGTAACGTGCTTCTGCTTCTTCTCCTGCTTCTCCTCCATCAAATGGTGGACACGCACACCGTCCAGTCTGAGATACTGGATCCACGCCAGCATCAGGAAGATACATCCCGCAACAAAAAGCGCGCTCTCTGCCATTGAGCGATAGCCGTCCTGATTCAAAAATCTGTCCCAAAGAAGACAAAGCACCAGCGCCACAGCAAACTTCGTCACAGACTGATACAGCATGGGGCGGATCATATACTTTTTAAATATCATACGGATTTTTTTAATCATCTTCTCTTCTTCCTTTACCTGAGTACCATTTTACATTCTCTGTCCATTTCATACTCTTCCACAAAAAATAAGTCTTGTCAAGGTTTTACTGAAAGTTCTTCCTCAACAAGACACATTTTATACGTTTCATCCAGCCTTCCGGCAAAGATTTTTTCTCTGCCCCGGCTGTGATCCATTTTATTTTTCGATTTCTCTGCGGTATCCTTCCAGTTCTTTCTGATTTCCATAGACAAAATGTCCCGGAAGAATCTCTTCCCAAACCGGCTGGTCTACGCTGTAATCATGGATTGACGGATCGTAAATGATGAGTTCTTTCTTCTTCTCACGCTCCGGATCTGGGATCGGTACAGCGGAAAGCAGCGCTTTTGTATATGGATGAAGCGGATGCAGGAACAGTTCTTCTGCCTCTGCAAGCTCCACGATACGTCCCTTATAGATAACTGCGATACGGTCTGAAATAAATCTGACAACGGACAAGTCGTGTGCGATAAATAAATAAGTCAGACCTTTGGTCTTCTTCAGTTCATTCAGAAGATTGAGCACCTGTGCACGGATTGAAACGTCCAGCGCAGAAATTGGCTCATCCGCCACAACAAACTCCGGCTCCATGATCAGCGCACGCGCAATGCCGATACGCTGTCTCTGTCCACCTGAGAATTCGTGTGGGAAACGGGATGCAAATTCCGGTAAAAGACCAACTTCCCGAAGTGCATTCTGCACTTTATTGTATCTGTCTTTCTCATCTTTGTAAAGATGATGGTTGATCAGACCTTCTGAGATGATATAATCCACTTTCGCACGCTCATTTAAGGATGCCTGTGGATCCTGGAAGATCATCTGACATTTCTTGATCACTTCAAGGTCAAGCTCTTTGGAAATCTTACCGCTGATCCGACGTCCCTTGAATAAGATCTCTCCGGCAGATACCGGGTTGATTCTTGTGATCGCACGCCCGATCGTCGTCTTTCCAGATCCAGATTCTCCTACCAGTGCGAACGTCTCTCCTTTATAAATATCAAAATTGACATGATCGACTGCAACAAACTTCTTCTTTCCGGTTCCGAAGGTAATCTGCAGATCTTTCAACTCAATCAGTTTTTCTTTTTCTTGCATCGTCCTTACCCTCTTCCTTCCATACTTGCACGAAGACGTTTGATTGCCTCCGGCTGTTCGATCCTCGGCGCACGTGGATCTAAATACCATGTCTTCGCCTTATGTGTCGGTGTAATCTCGAAAAATGGCGGCTCCTCCTCAAAGTCGATGGCAAGCGCCTTCTTATTACGCGGTGCAAATGCATCTCCCTTGATCTTGTTGAACAAGTTCGGAGGCGTACCCTCGATCGTCGGCAGCGGTTCCCCTTTCACACCTAACTGCGGCAGGGAAGACAAGAGCGCCCATGTGTATGGATGCCATGCGTCATAGAAGATCTCATTGACCGTACCATACTCTACGATCTGTCCTGCATACATAACAGCGACACGGTCTGCCACATTTGCCACAACACCAAGATCGTGTGTAATATAAATAACAGTCATCTTCAGTTCTTTCTGAAGATCTCTGATCAGATTCAGAATCTGTGCCTGGATCGTTACGTCCAGGGCAGTCGTAGGCTCATCACAGATCAGGATATCTGGATGACAGGCAGCTGCGATCGCGATTACGACACGCTGTCTCATACCACCGGAAAATTCATGCGGATACTGGTTGTATCTCTTCTCCGGAAATGGAATTCCTACTTTTTCAAGCATCTCCAGCGCCATCTTCTTCGCCTCAGCGCCTTTGATCCCCTGATTCAGTTCAATACTTTCCTGAATCTGTTTTCCTACTTTTTTCAATGGGTTCAGAGAAGTCATCGGATCCTGCATTACCATAGAAATCTTCTTTCCACGGATCGTTCTCCAGTCCTTCTCTTTTTTGTATTTTGCCAGATCTTTTCCATCATACATGATAGATCCGTTCGTAATGCTTCCGTTCGAGTCGAGCATACCCAGAAATGATTTAGTAAATACTGATTTTCCGGATCCTGACTCTCCTACGATCGCAAGCGTCTCTCCTTCATAAAGGTCTAAGGAACATCTGCGAATCGCCGTCAGTTTTTTGCCACGTAAGCTAAACTGGATTTCTACATCTTTCGCAGACAAGATTGGTTCTTTTGTCATAGCAGTCCTCCGTTCTATACGTGATTTCTCGGGTCAGCCGCATCAGAGAATGCATTTCCAACAAGGTAGAACGTAACTGTGATAAGAGATACGATCACCGCCGGGAAGATCAGAAGATACGGGTGTTCGAGGAAATAGTTACGGGCATTTCTAAGCAGAATACCCAGTGACGGTGTATCAATTCCAAGTCCAAGTCCGAGGTAGGACAAGGTAGACTCAAGTGCAATCGTCGATGGGATCGATAATGCAAGTCTCAGGATAATGATACTGATCAAATATGGCAGAATGTTCTTTACGAGCACCCGCCAGACCGGAGTTCCCAGACACCGTGAAGCGAGGTTATACTCTCTGTCACGGTACATCATAACAAGGTTACGCACATTTCTCGCCATCGTCAGCCATCCAAATCCGATCAGTGAGACACACATCACCGTAAATGACTGTCCGACAAGCAGCGCGATCAATGTCATATAAATAATAACCGGTACGTTATTGATAATATTATAAACTTCTGTCAGAATACGGTCGAGACTTCTTACATATCCCCACACGCATCCGATTACAACTCCAAGTATGCACTCACCGAGAGCAACGATCAGAGCCAGCTTGATGGAAGTCTGTGCAGCATACCATACCTGGCACCAGTAGTCACGTCCGAGGTTGTCTGTTCCGAACCAGTATTCACTGTTCGGAGACTGGAATGCCATTGCAGAGTCTGTCTTTAATGCTGCGTAATCGTATTTTCCGATTCCCAGTGCGATGAAAGAAAAAATGACAAGCGCAAAAAAGATTACCGCCATAACTACCGCTGATTTTTTCTTCAGAAAATTCTGGAACACGGATTTCCAATAAGAATAGTCTGAATATCCAGTACGTTCCGCTTCTTCCGCAGAATATTCTACGAACCGGAATAAATCATCTTTTTTCTCATTTTCTCCCATTATCGTGTTCCTCCTTTTCCTGTAAGTTTAATTCTCGGGTCAAGTAACATCATGAGGATATCCCCGAGGAATACGCCCAGTGTACCAAGTACGGCGTAAAGAATTACGAGTGTCTGTACGACATTTACGTCATATCTGACGATCGCATCTGTCAAAAGTGGTCCCATTCCCGGTACAGAGAAGAAACGCTCTACCAGAAGTGATCCACCGATCGTATATAAAAATGATGCCGGAATATACTGTGCTAACGGCACGAATGCATTTTTAAATACATGTTTCACCATAATTCCCGCAGAAGAAGTACCTTTCACGCGGGCAAGCTTGATATAGTCCTTATTCAGTTCATCTACCATGTAACGTCTCGTCCAGAGCGCATAACTTGCGATCGATGCCAGTGACAGACATACGATCGGAAGGATACTTGTCTCTGACGGATTTCGTGTAGAGTAAAGGGATGGAAGCCCCAGTACTTTTGCACCAAATGCCAGTATCAGAGAGTACGATACAAGGCTCGGCACCGCATTTACGAAAATCGTATATGCCGTTCCAACATGATCTAAAAATCGATCCTTATTCAATGTCTGGATAATACCGATCAGGATACCTACGAAAAGGGAAATCACAAGTGCAGTACATCCAAGTTTCATAGAGATTGTGAATTTATCGCCAATTACCGATACGACATCAACACCGTTCTGAATTCTTCTGGATTCGCCAAAGTCGAATTTCAGAAGCTGCCCATAATAACGAACGAGTTGCTCCGGCATCGGGTCTAACAGTCCTGCTGCCTGTAACTGCTCTTCTTTCTG
>JAPFCT010000135.1 GCA_026169575.1 Faecalimonas sp. | reverse complement strand
TATATACATAGACATTGAAAGAAAGATCTGCCCCCTTGTCTTCCACCGATTCTGCCTCCATTTGTACCCCCGATGCCACGAGATTTTCCCCTTCAAATACCGGTGTCACACGGTACATCACATGATTTCCGGTTTCCTTGATATAGTCTGCGACCATATTTTCAAATGGAAGCATCCCTTCCGTGTTCATATATCTCGTTCCGGTGATCAGATTTTCCTCATTGGCATTCTCGGCAGTCAGCTGATAACCGATCAGATGGCAGCGGTTATACAGATATTTTCCTTCTACCGTATCGTATTTTACGGTATGCCACCCCGTCGGTTTGACCTGCCCGATATTTCCGCGCTTCTCCGTCGGCATCAGTTCTTCCCCGATACTTGCCTCCGCAGTGCCGCAGCGTCCAAGCTCATCCAAAGTTCCGTACGTCTCATATGCCTCCGGCTGCAATTCCTCTTCCGTAAAATCCGGCTCATTGTCATCGATCACAACATATGGTTCCCCGTCATATTCCGGAATGGTCTCCATCGAAATGTCAGACTGCTGCGTTCCCGATACCGGAACCGTCTCCTGCTGCTCATTAACTGCCTTGTTATCCCGCTCAGCAGTATCCGCCTTCCCTGCACATGCCGACGTAAAAAGCAGCGAACATGCAATCACTACGCTGAGCAAAAAATACTTTCCATTTTGTTTCCATTGTTTCATTCTATTTTCCTCCTATTGTTCTTTCCCTTATTTTATATAAACTTCCTTTGTAATCTTCTCGTGAGAATATCCCTGAAATTCCACACATTCTGCCATCTTCCAACTGGAAAGATCCATCGCAAACCTTACCTCTGCCGGATAGTTCCGGTTCCACCGATATAATACTACCGTCTGTATTTCCCGTTCATATTCCAGAATCGGCACGTTTTCTACGAAGCAATAATCCTCCCTGCCCGCTCTTTCCAAAAATGTTTCTGATACGGAAATCTCATCCAAATACTTTTCAAACAATCCCGCTGAATACCTGTTCATCCAAAGCTTTGTTTGCCTGCCAGTTTCCACTTCTTTTAAAACCATCTGGATGATATCCGCTGTCACCGTCCGGTCGCTGCTGACTCGTCGGTTATTAAATAGCATTGCACCGTTATCCCCCACGCATACGATTATTTTCAAATCTTTCCACTTCCTTCCAAATACTTTTCAACATCTTCATCTGCACCAGCTAGATTCTAACCTATTCTCCCTTCATCCAAAACTGAAAAATCTACTGCAAATCCGATTTTCATTGCAAAGGAGTTTTGCACAACACAATCAGAGATGATGATTCCTATATAAATAATATTCTGATGACAGTTCCAGCCGATGAATGAAAAGCAGTCCAAAACAATCTTTAGTCAAAACGCACAATTTTTCACAAAAAAACTCTTTTTATTGCATATATTTGTTTTCTATACGATAATTAAAAAATAACAAAAGAAAAATTTCTGACTGATGTTCTTTCCATCAAATTTCAAATTTTTCACAACTACACAGAAAGGATTTCAATGCATATGAGAAAAAACTCCCACACCACTCACAAGTTTCTTCTTTCTTTTACCTGGATCGCCATGGTACTGTACGGAGCAATCAATGTTCTGTTAGCTTTCTTTCTGAAAGGGATTGTCGATTCAGCAACCGAGCAAAACATGGATTTGTTCCTCTGTTCTTCCATAGCTACATTGCTTTTGGTCGTATTTGAATTTCTTATGGGGAATGCAAGCCGCTATCTGCTTCAGCTGTTCTGTAAGAAGAATCTTCTTTCACAAAAAATCTGCCGATACCGGAATGCGTTGTACGCCAGTGCCGTGGATCACATAGATATTTCTACATTTTCCACAGATATCGAATTGCTGTACTCCCATTACTATGTCAACATCGCTTTGATGGCATGTTATATCAGCCAACTCATATTATCCGCAGCCGGAATTATTTATCTGAATTGGAAAGTTGCTGTTGTAGTACTGGTCACAACGATACTCCCATTTGTGATTCCAATGTTGTTCAGTAAAAAATTACAATCAAGTACCGAAAGTTACAAATCCGCTGCCGATGCTTATTTGAATTTCGTGCAGGATTCCCTCAATGGCCTGCAGGAAATCCGTACCTATCGTGCCTTTTCTTTCTTCCTGAAAAAACATACACAGAGAAATGAAAACACCGAGCATCAACGTTTAAAAAATCAGATGTGGATTTCCTTCAGCAATACCTTTTCGTCCTTTATCAGCACCTTATCTTTTGTGGCGATCCTTGTCTACTGCGGCTATCTGACACTGAAAGGACAGACGACCATCGGCGCACTGATTGCCGTGATCCAGCTGATGAATACGATCATCGCTCCGGTGGCACAGATTTCCGGCGCTATCGGTCAGATCCAGGCAACAAAAAAACTGGTACACTCTGCGGACACTGAAGTCTCTTCCGAAAAGCAGACCTTCCAAAGACAGGTTTCTGAGATCACACTGGAAAATGCAGCCTTTTCTTACGATGGACAACATCCGGTTCTGCAAAATCTCAACCTTCACTTACAGCACGGCAAACGCTATGCAATCACAGGTGAAAGTGGCTCCGGGAAATCCACGCTGGCCAAACTGCTTTCCGGTGCAGTAAAGGGTTATAGCGGTCAGATGCAGGCATTCGATGCAGATGGAAAACCGTTATCTGCCAAAGAATTGCCTTATCATATCCAGTATGTTTCCCAGGAACCGTACTTATTCCGTCTTTCCGCCAGAGATAATGTATATCTGGGTGCAGATGAAGATGAGAAAATCTGGCAGGAAAAAATGAAAAATCTAAATATGGACTGCTTCTTGGAAGAAAATTCGGACGAACTTGCAAACCGCGACCGCATTTCCGGCGGTCAGAAACAGCGGCTCGTGATCGCCCGCGCACTCAGTCACAAGACTGATGTACTGATTTTAGACGAGCCTACAGCAAACCTGGATCACGCAACCGCATATAAAGTCATGGACTATATTGTTCATTCCCCGTGCGGTATCCTCGTTGTCATCACACACGATACAAGCAGTGAGATCCTCTCCTTATTTGACGAGGTAATCCGGCTTTAATAACCCTTGGCAATCTCAACAGCACGATGCAACATTTCTTCAAAAAACAAACGATTTATGGCGAATGTTATTCGGAAATTTTTTCATAATCTTCAAAATAACATCCGCCATAGAATCATAACATCTTTCTTCTGTCAAACGCGCTACTGCATCAGACTTTCTTCCAAGTACTTCAGATACCGCTCAAACGCTTCCCGCTTTTTCAGCCTTCTCCGCATCTTTTTCCTTTCACTGCCAAAATCCTCCACCGCCGCAAACAACCCTCTGAGAAATACTGCCATCCCGATTCCTCCGACAATGAGACTTGTCCCCAAAAGGAACGATTCTGAGACAGCAATTCCGATGCAGCCTATGCACCATACCAGTAACCCTGCTGTCGTGCATGGATGTCTCTGACCAACATACAGCAAAGTCAGAAAGATCACTTTTAAATAAAGAATTATTTTTTCGTTTCTCTGATCCATCCCAACACTCCTCATCTGCGGCTTATTGTAGAATAATTCTACTTCCACGATCCACCAGTTCTTATTCTTGTCTCTATCTTCTGCCAAAATCTTGCAAACTTTTTCAGCGCAAAATGCGATGTAACAAAATCAAAATTTCCTATTTATATAAAATAAAAACCCCAGCATACACTGAGGTTTTAAATGGACCTGAGGGGAGTTGAACCCCTGTCCGAAAGCCCGTCCATTGCGGCATCTCCCATTACAGTCATTATTTTGACATTCCCTCCATGAATCGCCTAATGACAGGCTCTTCACTTTAGTAGCTTCATAAATTCTTCCATTCCCTCAAAGCTTTGGAAACGAAGTGCCTCACCTCTTTGAAGCCGGTGACTTAAGCAGTGAGTGACTTAAGGCCGACTGCTGCAACTAGGCAGCGTACGCTAAATTTTCGTCTGCGTTTATATTTAAATACGGATTGATGCGCGGTCCCGCCCCGCGAATGGCTTCCCCAACTTCAGAACCCCCGTCGAAACCAGTACAAGCCCTGATTATGACTTCTCTGTCTGGTATGACTGCAAACGATTCGTGTCATTATTATATTCCATCTATAACAGAAATGTCAAGGATATTTTCGTACATCATATACATGATATCTTTCACTTCAGTCATGATATCTTGCAGGCGTTACTGTGGACTCTTTGCTGTACTCTCTCTTACAACCAGTCTTGGCTGAAATGTAATACACTTCTGCGAATTCACTCCGCTGTCTATCTCACTGATCAGCTGTTGAACAGCCTCCACACCCATATCATAGACCGGCTGACTGACCGTTGTCAGCGGAACATCTAAAATCTCTGAAAAGAAAATATCGTCATAGCCAACCAGCGAAATTTCTTCTGGTACGGATATTTTATGCTTTTTCAGACAATTATATACCCCATATGCAGACATATCATTAAATGCAAATACCGCCGTCACTTTTTTCGGAATGGAGAGAAAATATTCCATCGCTGCCATACCGCTTTTTCTATCATAGTTTCCTTCGTAAATCAAATCTGAATCAAACTCTACGCCATACGCATCCAGCGCTTCTTTATATCCCCGAAGCCGATATTTGGAATCCTCCAGTTCCAGCGGGCCTGCCACGCATCCGATCATTCTATGTCCCAGTTCTAACAGATGTTTTGTTGCAGCATATCCTCCGCTTCTGTGATTGACGATGACAGAGCAGCAGTCAGCTTCCTCTAAAAAGCGGTCGATCATAACAAATGGTACTTTCAGCTTTTCCATCAGTCTCACACTTTCCAGCGCTTTTCTCTTATCACTGTCCAGCGACATGCAGAACAAAATTCCGTCTACCCCTTTATCTGCCAGCACCTGAATATATTCCAGATCCCGCTTATGCATATCGTTTGTGTTGCATAAAATCAGATTCCAGCCATTTCTGCGGCATTCATCCTCCACTCCTTTTGCAAGATTAGAAAAAAACACGTTGCTGACATCAGAAATCACCAGTCCAATTGTCTTTGTCCGCTTCTTTACCAGTCCGACTGCAAGCTGATTCGGCCTGTAATTCAATTTTTCTACTGCTTCCAAAACAGTATCCTTTGTCTGTTTTGAAATTTTATCTGCTTTTCCGTTTAAGACCAGTGAAATCGTTGTCACGGAAAATCCCGTATAATTTGCAATATCTTTAATTGTAGTTCTCACTATACTTCTTCTCCATTATCCTTTATTTCTCCACAAGCACGCTTGCACCACACTTTCGCTGTCTCTTCCTCTATGCATTCTGGAACCTCTGTATTCCTTCCTATTATACATGATTTTTCCTAATTTTGGTAGTTTATGGAAAATATTTCACCTAGTATTTCAATATATTTCTCATACTTTTCAAGTTCGACGAACTCGTTTGGCTTATGCGCTAACTTAGGCTCCCCTGGTCCAAAAAGCAACACTGGGATTTCAGTTTCTTTTTTTGTTAAAATCGAAGCATCTGTAAAATAATTAATACCTGTTTCTTCTGTCTCCGCGCCATTCTGTTTAAGATATGCTTTGCATGCTTTGAGCCATCTTTCTTCCTCTGCTATTTCAATCGCCCTGCGTGCATTTTTGATTCGTACTTCAAATTTTACTTCCCCATTCGTCTCTTCTGCTTCTTCCCGGCATATTTTTTTAATTTTCTTTTCTACATCTTCAGCAGAAATTCCCGGTACAATCCGAATGTCCAGCAATATCTCTGCGAAATCCGGCGTCATATTCGGTGCAATACCTCCTTGTATCATCGTTACCTGTGCCGTTGCCGTACCAAGCACCCGGTGTTCATACTCTGTCACCCATCGTTTTATCCTGCCTACGACTTTCATTCCATACTCAACCGCATTATAACCTTCCTCCGGATAAGCACCGTGACTTGTTTTCCCACTTATATTCAGCTGTGCCCATACGCACCCTTTCTGTGCCACTCCCAGTTTGCATCCGGTAGGTTCCCCGATCAGTAAAAGTGAACTGGAAGACAAATCTATTTTTTCTAATATTTTTTCCGCTCCCAGACCGCCTTTTTCTTCATCGCAGGTTCCCAAAAATAAAATTGTCTGCTCCGGCTTCTGTCCGCTTTCTCCAATTTTCCCGAGAAGATACACCATCGCTGCCAGTCCGCTCTTCATATCACTGGCTCCCCGTGCATAAATTCTTCCGTTCTTCTCCACCGGAAAAGACGGATTCGTATTCCACTCTTCCAGATTTCCATATGGAACTGTATCGAGATGTCCGTTCCATACAATAGTTTCTGAAGACTTTCCCTCCAGTCTTGCGATAATATTGGCATGTGTCTCATCTATTTTCTGCACAGAAGCATCTATATTTTTCTCTTTTAAATAATTCCCAATAAATTCTGCAACAGTTCCCTCATCATCTACTCCATTTACACTCGGAATTGCAAGAATCTCCTTTAACAAAGAAATGCTTCCTTTGTTCTTTTCTTTCAGACTATTTCTTATCACTTTCAGACACCTTTCCTATCTTCATTTTATAAAAATGCTGCTAAGCCAGTGTTCCCTGGCCTCAACAGCATTTTAATCTCATCGGCATCCTGCCTGTTCATTTTCTACTATTTTCTTACAAGCCAGTCCACAATCCCTTTCCAGATTTTATCGTATTCATTCCATTCACAAAATTCCGGCGGCGCCCAGTGTGGCGCGCAGTCTGTTGTGAAAACAGCGCTTTTTCCTTTCCCATAAGTTCCAAATACAATAAACGGATCTCCATCTACCAAAGCAACTACATCCGCTTCTTCTTTTGCCACCGTCCGGTTATATCCAAGCACTTCCGGCCATTCTCCCTGGATTTCTTTTAATGCCTCATGTTCTCTGACTGTCACCGGCTGTACTCCATCACAATGTTCCATTCTGTCATCTACTGTGAGCACCTCTACCGGAAGTACCTCCTGAACCGCCGTGTCATGCCATTTCCCCTTCGCATCAACTCCAGAAAAAGTGAGATATCCACCGATCATCAACAAAGAACCTCCTTCCAGCACATAGTCCCGGATTACCTTTGTCCGGTCCGGCTTCTTTATACTCTTTGTAAATGTTTCCGCCGGGAGTAATAAAGTATTGGCTCCTATATCCGATAAAATCACACAATCATATTCTTTTAACGCTTCTACTGTATATGGAAATTCTTCTGCTGCAATATGATTCGGAAGAAATACTACTTCATATCCTGCTTTTTCCAGTGCTTTTTTCAGCCATTTTTCACCAGTTTCATAAGTGGATGTATAAAAACTGTCAAAGCCTTTGACATGCGTTGTATAACTCATCCATGATTCCCCTGCTAATAATACTTTTTTACTCATTGTTTTGCCTCCTCATCTACCTGATTTTCTGAAGGGAACTATCCCCGACTCCTGTTTTTTCTAAAATTCCAAATTTACTTACCCATCGTCCTGCATTCCCAAAAGACCTAAGGATTCTGCCTTCAAATCCAACGATTTGACCATTTACAATTACATAGGCTGCCTTCGCATTTGCGGGATCAACAACTGTAATATTGGCAAATGCTCCCTTCCCCAGATGTCCCATCCTTTTCCACACACTGCACTTCAATTTTTCTGAAAGATACTGTGCCGGATTGCATGTCATCGAAGCTACCGCTTTTTCCAAAGAGAGAACTCCGCTTTCTGCCAGTTCTAAAATACATGGGATATTGTCACCCGTATCCCCAAATCCTTTCATTGTTGACTGGTGCTGACCATCTGACACCAGAATTTTTATAATTCCCTCTGAAAGAGCATTGAGCGCCATCTCCCTTGCTTTCTCAGACATGCGCAGTCCCTCTCTGCTTCCACCATTTTTCCGAAGCATCGTTGTCACAAATTCTGCTGTAATGTTTTTCTTTCTGCATAATTCAATTACCGACTGCATTCCATCTTCTGCATTTCCGTGACTGCCTGTTCCTGCTGCATTGGCATGTCCTAAATGTAACTTTCTTCCTTTCGACAATTCATACATCCGCCAACTATGTTCCGGATCCTGCGTATGTGACATATAAATAAGATTCGCCTTCTGCGTAATATCAAATATTTTATCAATATCTTCATCTTTCATAATAAAATGTCCCATATGATCTTTGATTCCGATAATAAAAGGAGCCATCTGATTTGTAAAAACATTCCTGCTTAGTTTCTGTTCAAGCAGTTCTTTAGCAGCTTTCCCCTGAAACAAATCGATCAGTTCTTCCTCATTCATAGAAGTTCCCAGTATATTTGCCGCTCCTAAATAAACTCCGGCATTAAGCGGAAGTCCACGGTCAATCTCTGCTCCCAGTAATGCCGGTGCCATAAAGGAATTTCCCGCTCCCGGTGATATTCCCGCCGTCACCCCATCCTGAACCGCGCAGACGATTGAATTTGTGCTGACATCAAAAAGATCGCCCAGATGTAAATGACTGTCAATAAGCCCCGGCCAGATCTGAAGACCTTCGCACTCCAGAACCCGGTCTCCTTTTTCTATGTAAACATTCTTTTCAATAGAAAAAATCGTATCTCCTTCCACAACAATATCAAACTGGTCTTTTCTCTTATTTTCAGGATCTATTACCAGTCCGCCTTTTAATATCGTTCTTCTTCCATTCCATTTCTGCAAATCCCGCACTTCCCCTCGCCCGAAAGATAATACAGATTCTTTTTGTCGTAACAGTCCGTTATACATGCTTCGCCCACTCTAAAACCAATTCTGCATAAACTCTGATTGCTTCCAAATATTGTTCTACCGTTACATATTCATTAACGGTATGGCATTGTTCCAGCGATCCCGGTCCAAACTGAAGTGTCGGACATCCGACAATATTGTGCCATGTCCTTGAGTCGCATCCCGCCGGAGAACCTACGATTTTCACTTCATTTCCGGTTGCTTTTCTGTATGCATTCTGAAATGCACTGACAAATGGATGTTCCAGATCCATTTCAAATGGATTTCCAGTCTGATAAATTGTAATTTTCGGTTTATGGCAACTCAGCCACTCATCTCCTTCACAACACCTCAGAATCGCTGCTGTATATTCTTCTACCACCTGCTCATGATTCATAAGTCCCGGCAGGTAATGTACGCATGTTTTAAAACAGCAATAATCTGGAATGGTAGATCCTGCTTCTCCACCGTAAATCACTCCTACATTACTTGATGGAGGCGGAAGCAGCGGATGCTTATATTTCAAAAGCCATCTGTGTTCCAGTTCATTGATCGCATTCATCAATTTTCCTGCTTTTTCAATGGCATTTACCCCGGAAAGTTTTAAGCCTGAATGTACTGCAAGACCCTCCACTTCAATCTGGAAAAATACCCACCCCATATGTGCCGCGATCAATTCCCGGTTCGTCGGCTCACATACAACAACTGCATCTGCTTTCACTCCGCTCATCGCTGCACATAAAGAACCGTTTCCGCCACCTTCCTCATCACACACAGAAGCAACTTTCACCGTAACAGGAAGCGGTATTCCCGCATCTTTTAGCAATTCTAATGACATGACTGATGCCATCAATCCAGCTTTCATATCTGCAACACCTAATCCCGTGATCCGGTTTTCAATTACCTGCGGTTTTAATGGAGGAATTGTCCAGTGTTCTTCATTTTCAGCCGGCATATGGTCGATATGTCCATTAAATAACAATGTCTTTTTACTTTCTCCCGGAAATGTTCCATACAAATTATATCTGTTTGTATAATCATGCCCTAAATTTCCCTCCCGGTATAATTCTTTGCATTTTAAAATGCTTTCTTCTTTGAGAGGATCTCGGACAATCTCTTTTGCTCCAATATCCCGAAAAATTTCTGCAAGATATTCCTGCCCTTCTGCCTCCAGTCCTCCTTCAATCCCGTGTCCAATATCATGCGTATCGATACTGACCAACTTCAGCAGCCTGTCTATATATTTTTGCTTATTCTCCTCCAGTGTCTGATCTAATACACCCTTCATGCTTTTCCTCCTTTGCTTTCATCTTATTTTCGCTCTTTCAGTCTTTCTACAAATTCTCTTGCGTTTAATATATCTTTTCCTAAACCAAGTTCTTCCGCTATGCTTCCAACCTGCGTCCGTTTAATTTTGCTTTTCTGCAAAACATCGTCATCAGCAAAAATCTCCCGCGCAGTCCGGTCCGCAATAATCTTTTTATTTGCCATTGCAATCACCCTCTGAAAATTGTCAGCCACAAATTCCATATCGTGCGTGATTGTAATTACCCCTATTTCCCGTTCCTCCAGATAATCAAGCAATTCTGACAAAATGCGTATTCCGCGAAGATCCTGACCTGCAGTAGGCTCATCCAAAATAATAAAATCCGGCTTTGTAACCAATATTGCCGCAATTGTGACAAATTTTCTTGTAACATAGGGAATCTCAAAAGGATTCTTGTCCAAAAACTCCTCAATCTTTAAAAACCGTGCAACCTCTCTGACACTTTTTTCGATTTCCGCCTGAGGCCATTTATAATATTTCGGCATATAGGAAATTTCACTTGCCACCGTCTGATTAAAGAGCTGGTCATCCGGATTTTGAAATACATATCCCACCTGTTTTGCAATCTGTGCTGTTGTATACTCCTTTGTATTTTTATCACACACGAAGACATTCCCGGAAGACGGCTTGTGGAGTCCATTCATCATTTTTACTGCTGTTGTCTTTCCTGCTCCATTCTGCCCTACGATTGCCACCCTCTCGCCCTGCTCAATCACAAGATTTAAGTCATCATTTGCAACAAATCCATTCGGATATGTAAAACTTGCATGTTCAAATATGATTTTATTCATGATTTCTCCAGCCTTTCACCATTTCTATACACTCTTTCTTTGTTACCGGTATATGTGAAAAAATGATTCCTTGTCGCTCCAGTTCCCGTGTAAGAAGAACTGTCTGTGGCAGCATGGCTCCTTTTTTTAACATGGAAAGATCACTTAATACTGCATGTGTCTCTCCTTTTGCAATTAATTCTCCTTCATACATTACAAGCATTTCATCTGCATACTCAGCCATCAGATCCACCTTATGTTCCACCAGTATAATTGTCTTTCCCTGCTCTTTTAACATATGGATAATTTCAAATACACCTTCCGTTCCCTCCGGATCCAGTTGTGATGTGGGCTCATCAATTACAAGTGTCTCTGGATTCATTGCAATAATGGAAGCAAAGGCAACTCTCTGGCGCTGTCCGCCTGATAACCTATTTGGATCCTTCTCTAACAAATCTTCAATTTTTACAAGTTTTGCTACTTCTATCACACGTTCTATCATCTCTTGCTTAGGAACACCAAGATTTTCCAGACCAAGTGCTATCTCCGCAAAGACTGTTTTCCTGACTCCACTGATCTGTGTGAATGGATTTTGAAAAATATAGCCTATCTTTGTCGATAACACATCTATATTTGCCTCCTGGATCTTTACCCCTTCTATCAGGGCTTCTCCCTCCAATTTTCCATGATAAAAGTGTGGAACCAGCCCTCGGATCAAATTGCAGAGTGTTGTTTTTCCACCTGCATTTTCTCCGATGATCCCATAAAATTTCCCCTTTTCAAATGTACATGTAATATTTTTTAATGCCGGCTTCTTCCCAAGTGGATATGTATATGTAACATTTTTAAATTCTATAAAACCCATACTGCAACCCTCCAGATCAATACTGCTAAAAATCCGATATCCATCAGTCTGACAAATATTTTTTCTCTTTTACTTACCTCCGGAAGTTCCGATAAAAAAGTGTGCTCTACCGGTGCGGAAAAGGCTCTTGCATCCATCGCAATAGATTTTTCTTCTGTACTGGAGATTGCATTTAAGATCAAAGGCCCCATAACCGGGATATATGCCTTTGCCCTCTGAAACATATTTCCTTCCGTTTCAATTCCTCTTGCTTTCTGAGAATCCATAATAATCTGTGCATTATTTCCCAAATCCTTGATTGTCTGCGAAGAAGAAAGAATAATAAATGAAACTACATGGGAAACCCCTTTTTTCTCTAAGGAATAAGTAAGATCCTCCATCGGTGTCGTTTTACTGAACAGTATAAATGCACCACTAAATGCC
>JAPFCT010000181.1 GCA_026169575.1 Faecalimonas sp. | reverse complement strand
GATCTACGATATGTGTAAGGCAGTGGATAAGGCAATGCGTATTTCCGACATCCGGCTGTGCAGAAAGACCGGGGGGAAGAGCGGGACGCTTATTTTGGAAAGTGAGGAAGAATAAGTGAAAGATTCGTATGGGAGAGTTATCGATTATATGCGGATTTCGATCACGGACCGATGCAATCTGAGATGCCGCTACTGTATGCCGGAGGGGATCAAAAGCATTCCGATGGAGCAGATCCTTACGCTGGAAGAGATTACAGAAGTATGCCGGATCGCCGCAGAACTGGGGATCACCAAATTCAAAGTGACCGGTGGGGAACCGCTTGTGCGGAAAGGCTGCATCGAACTGATCCGTATGCTGAAAGCACTTCCTGACACAGAGCAGGTGACACTGACAACAAACGGGATTCTGCTGGCAGCATATGCGAAAGAATTAAAAGAGGCGGGGATCGACGGAGTCAACGTAAGTCTGGATACGCTGTGCGCAGAGAAATTTGCGGAGATCACCGGGTATGACCGGCTCAAGGACGTACTGGAAGGAATCCGCACAGCCTATGAGCTTGGATTGAAAGTCAAGACGAACACCGTGCTTCAGAATGGCGTCAATGAAGAAGAATGGGAAGCGCTGATCCAGATCGCAAAAGAAGCACCGATCGATGTCCGGTTTATCGAGATGATGCCGATTGGATATGGCAGCGGGAAGGAATCGGTTTCCAATCAGGAATTGTTGGAGAAGATCCGTGAAAGATACGGTAAAATAACAGAAGAAGCAAAGGAGCAGCAGAGCGGAGGGGAAGGATCTGTTTTCCCACATGGAAATGGTCCGGCAGTTTACTACCGGATCCCGGGCTTTCAGGGAAGTATCGGATTCATCAGCGCGATGCACGGAAAGTTCTGCGGCAGCTGCAACCGGATCCGGATGACGGCGGAAGGGTTCGTAAAGCCATGTCTGTGTTACAATACCGGGATTTCGGTAAAAGAGGCGGTCAGAAACCATCAGCCGGAGGAAGTCCGGAGGCTGCTTGCGCAGGCAATTTCAGGCAAACCGGAAGCACATTGTTTTGAAAAAAAAGAGGAAATCACAGAAAAGCGGGAAATGTCCCGGATAGGAGGATAATATGGGAATCATCAGAGGAATCTGTACAAGTGATATCAGAGGGATTCAGAAAAGTGAAGTGCAGGAGGCGGACATTGAAGTAGACTGGGGGATTGTGGGCGATGCACACGGCGGAAAATGGCATCGTCAGATCAGCCTGCTTTCACTGGAGCGCATTCAGGAGTTTCGGGAGCGCGGTGCAGACGTAACATTTGGCGCATTTGGAGAAAATATCATTGCGGAGGGGTACGATTTTAAAAATCTTCCGGTCGGATCCCGGTTCCAGATCGGAGAAGTGATCCTGGAGATGACACAGATCGGGAAAGAATGTCACAGCCATTGCCAGATCTTCCAGAAAATGGGAGACTGCATCATGCCAAGAGAAGGCGTGTTTGCCCAGGTGATCCACGGAGGGCATATCAAAGTCGGAGATGAGATCAGACTGCTGGAGCAAAGTGCATAAAAGAGAAGGGAAAAGGTGGATTCGATGCATCTGAAGAAAATGATAGGAAGCGGAAAGAAAACATGGAGACGGGCAGGCGCGCTGCTGCTGGCGGGCTGCCTTTTGACCGGAAGCACAGTTGGGCTGACCGGCTGTTCTGGAAAAAATGAAAAGACAAAATCGCAGAGGAAACAGACGGAAGCAAACGAAACGCAGAAAAAAGAAAAAGCAGATTCCGGTAAGGAAGAAGAGACAGAGATCCAGGTATTTATCGCTGCGAGTCTGAACACGGTCATGACAGAGCTGGCAGAAAATTATGAGAAGGAGCATCCGGAAGTGAAGATCACTTACAATGCAGACAGCTCCGGGACACTTCTGACACAGATTGAGGAAGGATACGAATGCGATCTGTTCTTCTCGGCAGCGCAGAAGCAGATGGATCAGCTGGAAGCGGATGGGCTGATCGTAGACGGGACAAGGAAAAATGTAGTGAACAATCAGGTCGTGCTGCTCACAAGAAAGGACAGCGGTACAGAGGTAACCGGACTGGAAGATCTGTCTAAGGCGAAGAGTATCGCCCTTGCCGGGGGAAGTGTACCGGTTGGAAAGTATACAAGAGAAGCGCTTGTCAGTCTCGGAATGCTGCCGGAGGCGGAGGATGTATCAAAGATCACGACAGAGGAAGTGTCAGAAGCACTCGGAGGCGTGGAGATCAGCGAGCAGGACAATGTCAGCAAAGTGCTGATCGCCGTCACAGAAGGTTCCTGCGAGGTCGGAACAACGTACTATTCGGATACCTATGGATATGAGGATCAGGTAGAGGTACTGCAGACAGTCAGCTATGATCTGACGGGAAATGTCATTTATCCGATCTGTCAGGTGGACAATCAAGAGGCGGATGCGGCACAGAAAGAGGCGGCAGCAGATTTCCTGGAATATGTTGTCTCAGATGAGGCAAAGGAGATCTTTGAGAGTTACTATTTTGATACAGCGGTAGAATAGTCAGAGATTCTCACTGGAAAATCCAGAGTTTCAGTAGTGGGAAGATTGTATGAGGAGGAAGGAACGATGGAAGAAGTCAGACAGATCATCGCAGAACTGGACTGGAGCCCACTTTGGATTTCGCTGAAAACCGGTGTGGTTGCGACGGTGATCTCATTTTTTCTCGGAATCTATGCGGCGAGAAAATCTGTGCAGGCGGGACCGAGGATGAAAGCGGTGCTGGATGGGATACTGACGCTTCCGATGGTGCTTCCTCCGACGGTTGCAGGATTTTTCCTATTACTCTTATTCAGTGTGCGGCGGCCGTTCGGGGCATTTCTGTATGGAAATTTTGACATTAAAGTCGTACAGTCCTGGGCAGGCTGCGTGATTGCTGCGACGGTGATCGCATTCCCGCTGATGTACCGGAATGCGCGGGCGGCATTTGAGCAGATTGACATCAATCTGATCCACGCGGCGCGGACACTTGGCATGTCAGAGTTTCGTATTTTCTGGACGGTAGTCATGCCGACCGCAGGTCCGGGAGTTACAGCGGGGACGATACTGGCATTTGCACGGGCGCTGGGAGAGTATGGGGCGACTTCGATGCTGGCAGGGAACATTCCGGGAAAGACCGGAACGATCTCCCAGAAGATCGCGATGGTCATCCAGGACGGAGACTATCTGACGGCAGGTGTATGGGTAGGGATCGTGATGGTGATCGCGTTTGGGATGATCTTTGTGTTAAATCTTGTGCTTGGCAGACGGATGAGACATATCAAGAGGTGGTAGTATGGCGATAGAAGTAAAGATACAGAGGGCATTCGGTGATTTTAAGCTGGATGTACAGTTTCAGTCAGACAGCAGGCGGATCGGAATCCTCGGGGCATCCGGATGCGGAAAGAGCCTGACATTAAAAAGTATTGCAGGGATTGAAAGACCTGAAACCGGAAAAATCAAGTCCGGGGGCAGGGTCTTTTTTGATTCTGAAAGCAAACGGTGGATGCCGCCGCAGGAGCGGAACGTCGGGTATCTGTTTCAGAATTATGCACTTTTCCCGACGATGACTGTGGAAAAGAACATCGGGATCGCGCTGCGTTGTGGAAAAAGGGAAAAAGAAACAAAGGTGCGGGAAATGATCGAACGGTTTTCGCTGCAGGGACTGGAAAAGAAACTTCCGGGGCAGCTGTCAGGCGGGCAGCAGCAGCGGGCGGCGCTTGCCAGGATCATGATCTATGAGCCGGAGATGATTTTGTTAGATGAGCCTTTCTCAGCGCTGGACAGTTACCTGAAGGAACAGACACAGCGGGAATGTCTGGAATTGCTTCGGGATTATCCGGGCACTGTGATTTTAGTTTCGCACAGCCGGGATGAGATCTACCGCTTTAGTGAAGAAGTGCTTGTGATGGATGGCGGAAAAGTTTCTGTGCAGAAGCCGGTCAAAGAATTGTTTGAGCAGCCGGAGAAAGTAGCAGCGGCAAAGCTGACCGGGTGTAAGAACATTGAGGAGATCCGCTGGGAAGCGGGAGGGATCATGCATGTGCCGGGATGGGATATGGCGATTCCAGGCTGGCAGGAAAAAGCGGATACGTTCCGGGCTGTCGGGATCCGTGCCCATGAATTTACGACTGCGGCCACTGGCGCAGACGGGGAAGTAGTATTTCCGGTTTTGCAGCCTGAGGTAAAAGAAGATCTGTTTGAATATCATGTGGAGTTTTTCACATCGGAACGTGCAAAAATGCCGGTTGTGTGGAAAGTTTCCAAGAGAATCTGGGATATTGGGGAAAAAGGTGTGCCGGAGAAACTGTACTTGAAGCGGGAGCATCTGCTGCTTTTGGAGAAAGAAATTCCGATAGAAAGGGCATCGCTCTGTCATCTTATTTGATGATTTTGCGACACCCTCATCAGAATCTGAAAAAATAGTGATATTATTTTGTATCTTCGTCTTTCGGGAAGACCAGATTTAAGATAATTGCCAGCAGAGAAGTAAGGATCACACTGTTTTCTTCCAGCATAGCTGCAATTCCACCAGGAAACTGTGCGCTGGCTCCTTTACAAAACTGAGTTCCAAGACCAAAGGCGAGAGATACTCCGATGATCAGGCAGCTCCGATCATACAGCACTGCAG
>JAPFCT010000052.1 GCA_026169575.1 Faecalimonas sp. | reverse complement strand
TCGCTGATCACACCGCTGTGAATTCCTGCCTGTTCCTTCAGTCTGGCGATCATGCCAAGATTGATATCTTCAACCGCAATTCCATTCAGATTGGTATTCAACAGCATATTCAGCTTCAGCATTGTCTCGTTGTCAAGCGGCTCTGCAACCGTCACGATCTTATTTTTAATAATGTTGCCTTCCATGACGATCACTGCGATGATCTGATTGGCATCCACCTGCGAAAGCTGGATGAACTTTAACTTATTCCTATTATAAGTAGGAGCAGAAACCATCGTCGCATAATTCGTACTGTTTGCCAGCACTCTCGCGGCCTGCTGCAAAAGCTGTTCCATCTTATCGGCCTTCTGAAGCATCTTCTCCTGCATCGCAGTGATCTCATGCTCCTTATCCTCCATCAGCATATCTACATAAAGCCGATATCCTTTATCTGAAGGAATTCTTCCCGCCGATGTATGAGGCTGTATGATATATCCCAGATCTTCCAAATCCGCCATCTCATTGCGGATCGTCGCAGAACTTAGATTCAAATCTGTATATTTGGAAATCGTTCTGGATCCCACCGGTTCCCCGGTCTCTAAGTAGGTCTTGATGATCGTCTGCAAAATCTTAAGCTTCCGGTCATCCAATCCATGATCTGCTTTCATCTCACACCTCCTCGTTTTTCTTTATTAGCACTCCATTCTTACGAGTGCTAACACCTTACGATTATTAAGATAGCACTATGCTTTTCGTTTGTCAACCTAGTTTAGATATTTTTTATATTTTTTGTAAAAAACTATTTTCTATCGAGATTATGTACATTTTTAGAAACTTTCAATCCAAAAAAGCAATCAAAAAATTTCCGGAACCTTTCTCTCATTCTGAAAATTTTTCAATTGCCTTTCTCTCTGAAACATTTTTATAGGTTATAACAAGAACTGTGCAAGTACATAGTTGCTCAGATCATTTCCTCTCTTTGTCAGGCAGATTTGCTCCTCCTCTTCACGAAGCAATCCTTCTTCTTTGAGTTTTTCCAATACTTCTCCATAGACTTCCTGTATTTCTCTGTGATACCGTTCTCTAAATTTCTGCTTATTTACCCCCTCTTTCATCCGAAGGCCGAGGAACATTGTCTCCTCCACCTGTGCATTCCAATCTAGCGTCTCTTTTTCCTCCTCGATCTGATCCAACTTTCCGTTTGCCCGGATATAAAGATCCGTATCTGAAATATGCTGATACCGCTCGTTTTCAATCAAAGATGCCGCCCCCGTGCCGATCCCAAGGTACTCCACCCTCTGCCAGTATCCCATGTTATGCCTGCACGCATATCCCGGCTTCGCATAGTTAGAAACTTCATATTGTAGATATCCTGCCGTTTCCAGCTTCTCTGCGGTCAATTCATACATGCGGCGTTCTGCTTCCTCATCCGGAAGCTTTGGAAAGGTCTTGCCTGTATCCATCTGTTTCCCGTCATCAGCCAAACCTTTCTCACACCGACTATCCTGCTTTTCTTTTGCGTTCTCCCCATAAATCTCGTAAAATGGCGTCCCTTCCTCAATGATCAGACTATACGCAGAAATATGTTCCGGATTCATTCGGATCACGGTATCCAATGTGTGCTCCCAGGATGCCACTGTCTGCCCTGGGATTGCCGAGATCAGATCTATATTGATATTCTGAAATCCTGCCTTCCTTGCCAGATCATAACTCTCTTCAAACTGCCGCATCGTATGTACACGCCCAAGCAGCTTCAGTTCCTCATCATCGACCGACTGCAGTCCAAAACTAATCCGGTTGATCCCACATGCCCTATATGCCAGCAAATTTTCTTCTGTGACCGTACCCGGATTCGCTTCCATCGTAATTTCCGCATCTGTTTGGATCTCAAACACATCCCGAAGCGCAGCAAAAATTTCTTTCATCTGACCTCCCGATAAAATTGATGGTGTTCCTCCTCCAAAAAAAATCGTTGTAACTCGATAATTCTCTGCCAACTTTTGATACTGCCTGATTTCTGCCACAAGCGCTGTTACATAGCGATCTATCGTCTCCCTCGGAGCCGGACCGGACAAAAAATCACAATATGCACATTTTTTCATACAAAACGGGATATGAATATATAATTCCAATTCTCTTTTCATGCTCAGTCTCTCTTTCTTTTCTCTATCTCTTATCCGCCTGCACATCTTGTACACGCAAAATTTATTGTTCTAAATATCAGTACAAAGGGAAAATAGATTTCTGCTATCCTGCTTTGAGAAGTTCGTTCTACCTACAGTTCAGAAAAAGCAATGCCCTCTATCTTCATCGGCGAATGCTTCACTCGTATTTCGTCCATGCAGGCTGTCTTAACGATTTTTATCTCATTACTCTATTTTTTCTCTCTTCCGGTAGCCCTCTTGTACCCTGCTTTCAAATACTTCTCTCATATATGTCTGGTGTTTTCTAAGGAGTTCCCAAAAAGGCGCCTCTACTCTGGACAATATTATAGCGATTTTCCTTTCTATTTGTAAATATATGAATAAATTTCTTTTACTTTTTGCAGGAAAACTGTATAGGCTCTTCCCTTTTTGCCTATCCTATCTACGAGGTGAGAAACATGTCTTATATTGCTCCTGAAATACGGGAAAAATTTGAATCCTTATCTGTAAATCTGAAAAATACTATTTTAGAAAGAAATGTGCGGATTCAAAACATTCACGACTTGATCAAAGTATTGGAAGATATTGTGGCAGAGGATGAATAGCAATCCTCTGCCACAATACTGTTACATAAAATATTCTTTTTCGTTAAACACTCTCTTGTTCTTCGATAAATTTCAGAAGCCCTCTGCATCCGTCCAGAACATCCCGATAAGTCAGATCAAAATTGCCGGTGTACCATGGGTCTGCAATATCTCCCTTCCGTTCTGTAAAATCTAGCAACTTGTACACTTTCTGATCCGGATCCTCTCCTAAAATCCGGTACATATTCCGGATATTCTGCGTATCCATTCCAATTAAAAAATCAAACTCGTCATAGTCGCTTTTCTTAAGCTGTCGGGCACGATGATCCCCACAGAAAATCCCTTCCGCTTCCAACTTCCGGCGCGTGCCATAGTGGACAGGGTTGCCAATTTCCTCGCGGCTGGTGGCAGCAGAATCAATGTAAAAATTAGATTCCATGCCAGATTGGGTTACTAAATGTTGTGCGATGTATTGAGCCATGGTGCTGCGGCAGATGTTGCCGTGGCAGATGAAAAGTACCTTTATCATATATTCTAAAACTCCTTAAAAATGCTGATTTTACGCCACTTTCCGGCATTTCTACGACAGAGGCAATCCAACCATTTCTTAGTATAACTACGCTTATTTTAGCTTGTTTTTGCCATCATTTGTCGTAAATTCTGTCGTAAATTCAAAAGATTTACGACACGCACTTTTTACGGTGCGTTGTCGATTTCTTAGAAGTAATCTCTGTGATCTTCTGCATTTCTTCTTCAGCATCTTCATATCCCAGATGCGTATAAGTGTTCAAAGTAACACCGATCTCACTGTGCCCCATAATATATTGAAGCGTCTTTGGATTCATTCCCGACTTTGCCATGTTAGAACAGAACGTGTGTCTGCAAATATGCGGAGTGACTTTCGGCATCTGTACTTTGTAAATGTTGTTGTATTTCTCACGGATATGCTGAAAATACTTTTCCCAGTGAAGTGCTACCATCGGTCTGCCATTCTTGTCCAAGAACAGGAATCCGCTGTACCCATCTACCATCGGCTCAACCTTGGGATTCTTTCTGTTGGTAAGAATCCGCTGAAATGCTTCTTTCACTTCCGGTGTCATCGGCACCATGCGTTCGCCGCTCTCTGTCTTCGTATCTTCAATCACATATTTCATATCTCTGGTTCTCTGAAGCTGATGATCCACAATGATCCTATTGTTCTCAAAATCAAGATTTTTCTTCGTCAGCCCTACAAACTCTGAAATACGAAGTCCTGTCTTAAATAGGATATAGATTCCGTCATAATACTTGCAGAAATGTTTGTCATTCTCCACAAACTTCAAGAAAGCTCTTTCCTGCTGTCGTGTGATAGCTTCTCTTGTGACGCTATCGTTCACAACAACTGTGTTCAGCTGAAACTCAAATGGATTTTTTACCAGCAAGTCATCATCCACCGCCATTTGAAATGCAGGTCTTACAACGCCTCGGATTGTGTGAATGGAACTGTACCCCCGTCCGTCCACCTGCTGCATCTTGATCAGCCATTCTTTGGCATCGGATACTTTGATCTTGTCAATTCGTTTCTGCCCAAAAGCTTCTTTCTTGATTACATTGACTACAAAGTTGTAATTTGACCTTGTGTTATGGCGGACACCTGTTTTCTGGGAAATGTACTTTTCTACCAGTTCCAGTACTGTGAAATCACCGCCATCCGGTGTGATATTGCTGTTTAAGTCCTTTTGAATCTGCTTGATTTTTTCTCTCAGGGAAATATCATCACGTTTTCCTGCCGGAACCCGATCAGCCGGAGTCAGTTTCCAACTGTAAACCGTCTTTCGTCTGCCCCGTGCATCCTGATACTTATATTCATATTTCCCGTCTTTACGCTGGCTCTCTCCGTTCAATAACTTGCGACCCTTATGATCTCGTCTAACTTCTGACATTCAGTTCTCCTTTCTATCAACCTAACTGCCATAGAAAAGAGCCAAGCTATGATACTTCTATAATATCATAAACTTGGCTCTGAATCTATCGGGATTTGCCCTTTTTATATGGCAGATAATTTTTCATCTACAAATTGCTCAAATACTTTACGCTTGATCTGCGGTCTTGATCCATTCCATAAAATAAACTCTGC
>JAPFCT010000152.1 GCA_026169575.1 Faecalimonas sp. | reverse complement strand
GTATCTCCCTTGAATCCCGGCTCTGTATCTGTGATCTGAAGCTCTACGAATAACGGCGGCTCCACTGCAAATACATTTCCTTTGTGAGAACAGATCTTTACCATCTCGTTCTCTTTCACGAATTTCAGAGAATCTCCGATCGCATCTTCATTTAAAGCGATCTGCTCGTAGTTCTCAACGTCCATGAAGTGATATAATTCACCATCTGTGTATAAGTACTGCATATCTTTTCTCTCGATATGAGCTTTCGGGAATTTTTCAGTAGGTCTGAATGTCTTCTCTACTACTCCCCCACTGATAATATTTTTTAATTTTGTTCTGACAAACGCTGCACCTTTACCTGGTTTTACATGCTGAAACTCCATAATCTGGAAAATATTTCCTTCAATTTCAACTGTTACACCATTTTTAAAATCTCCTGCTGAAATCATCTGTAATCCTCCTTAAATTATGCCCATGAAAGCAATTCTCATTCATTTGACTGTTTACCATTTTATAATACTTCGCGAGTATTTTCAACCTTTTTTTACTTAAGAGTTGTCTTCTGCTGCTTTTTCTTGTAAAAATGCAGCACAATCCGCTCCAGATAGCGTTTCAGGACGATCTGGATCTCTTCCTTTGGATGGATCGGTTTCACTAAAATATTATGCATTCCCGCCCGCTTTGCGCCAAAGACATCGGTAAAAAGCTGGTCTCCGACAAAAAGAGAATTATCGGCATTGGTTCCCATCAGTTCCATCGCTCTCTGATAATTTTTTATTGCCGGCTTATGCGCATTGTAAATATAAGGTACCCGGATCTCCTCATTGAACATCTTTACCCTCGGTTCCTGATTGTTTGAGATCAGACAGCATGAAAATCCGATCTCCTTTAATCTGGCAAACAGCTTCTTTGCCCGCTCATCTGCCGGCGCCCCGTGAGGCACAAGCGTATTGTCAATGTCAAACAGTACGCCGCGGTATCCCTTTTCATATAACTCTTCAAACGGAATCACATATGTGGATGCCACATATTCATCCGGAAAAAACATTTCAAACATCATTTTCCTCCTGGTATTTTCTCTCTTTATCGCATCGCCTTTTTTACATCCTCTTTAAATTCTTCCCACTTTTTCTCATGCTCAACATAATAAAGCGGACATGCTTTGCCTGTCACATCATAATGCCGGATCACATCTTCCTCCGTCAAGCCAAATTTCTGACAGAGCCACGCAGTCAGTTCCACAACAGAGCGATACGTCTTCCGGTTAAATTTTCCGCTCTCATCGGGATGACAGCATTCAATGGAAACAGTGTCAACATTTCTTGAATTGGAGGCATATGCCATCTCCCATGTCGGTACACACTGGATGATCTCTCCCTCCAGTCCCACAACGAAATGACTGCTCACACTTGTCTCATGGCTGTCCTTAAGTCCTTCAAAATAATCTCTGTTATTCTGTGCTGTGGAACCTGGATTTGCCGTATAATGGATCACGATCCCCCGGATCTTCTCCACCTCGGTCCCCGGTCTGGAATATTCATTGACCGTAAGAAGCTGCACGTCGATATCTGGCTTTCGCTTCTCGAGTTCTTCCTCACTGAGCTTCTTCCCTCCTCCAAAAAAAGCAGTTTTGCACGCCTTCATCGCGCCAAATGCCACGCCCAGGACAAGAACAAGAATAATCCCTGCCCGGATCAGCATGCGCCTCTTTTTTCTCTGCCTGCTGCAATGCTCGATTCTTTTATATTTCATACGTTCCTAACCTTCTTCTGTACGTTTACTTTCCTCTATTCTAGCACAAGATCCCAGCGAAAGAATGAAGTTTTTCTTAAAATATGCGCACAGAATTCCAGGCAACCTCTTTGCAGAGAGAAAGGACCGCCTTTTCAGGACAGTCCTCTCTTTTTTATTCATCTACGCTGTAGTTTGGCGCTTCTTTTGTGATATGGATATCATGTGGATGGCTTTCCTTTAAAGAAGCAGCAGAAATCTTCACAAATCTTCCGCTTTCTTTTAATTCTTCGATCGTCTTTGCACCACAGTATCCCATTCCGGCACGAAGTCCTCCCATAAGCTGGAATACCGTATCTTCTACCGTTCCCTTGTATGCAACACGTCCTTCTACTCCTTCTGGAACAAGTTTTTTCGCATCTGCCTGGAAGTAACGGTCTTTGCTTCCGTTCTCCATCGCTGCGATCGATCCCATTCCACGGTATACTTTGTATTTTCTTCCCTGGAATAACTCAAATGTTCCCGGGCTCTCGTCACATCCTGCGAAGATACTTCCCATCATACATACGTTTGCACCGGCTGCAACTGCCTTTGTCATATCTCCTGAATACTTGATACCTCCGTCTGCAATGATCGGGATTCCGTATTCTTTTGCCACTTCATAGCAATCCATCACTGCTGTGATCTGAGGAACACCGATACCTGC
>JAPFCT010000383.1 GCA_026169575.1 Faecalimonas sp. | reverse complement strand
GTGTAAGAGACTACCGCCTCTCTGGTAACAGCGAGGGCATATGTAAACCCCATCCGAAGCAAGACCGAACGAAAACAATGTGGCGGCCCGTCACGTTTTAGGTAGGTCGCTTGAGCCTTCCGGTAACGGCAGGCCTAGATAGATGATTGTCCAACGACATAACCCGGCTTCTCGTCTTGCTTAATGCTTTTTGATTTTACAGGAGGGACCGACTATGGGAAAAGGTAGAATCAATTACAGAAAGATCAAAGAATCGGAATTGACAGTTTCGCTGTTTGCGGATTTTGACCGTTATCAGGAGGTGAACCGCTGCTGGCGGAAGGAAGACGGCGAGTGGGTGCTGAAGGACATTGTATTTAATGAACAGTGGAGTGACAGCGATTATCGTTATCTGACGGAGTGTCTGATCCATACGATACAGACCGGCGGAGTCGTGTTCGGCGCATTTGTGGAGGAGCGCCTGAAAGGCTTTGCATCCGTAGAGCATGAATTTTTTGGCAGTGAGAAGCAATATCTGGAATTATCTTGTATACATACCTCCTACGATTGCAGAAACAGAGGAATCGGAAGGCAGCTTTTTACAAGATGTGTGGAAGCGGCAAGGAAGATGGGTGCGAAGAAATTGTATATTTCTGCACATTCCTGCGAGGAGACACAGGCATTTTACAAAGAAATGGGATGTGTGGAGGCGGCGGAGTACAATCAGAAGAGCGTGGAGAAAGAACCATGTGACTGTCAGCTGGAACTTGTATTATAATTACATAACAATAGGATATAGAAAAAGTGCTCCTTTCCGGGCAGACGGGCAACTGATGTTGCCTGCCGCACGGAGAGGAGCGCTTTTTTTGTCCCAGGGGATCCTGACCTGGGTTCCTCTGGGATAAGATATAAGATTAGTGATTTTTTCTGTCGTATTTCTCTTCGCAATATTTGCAGCGGTACACTTCTTTTTCCGGATCAGTCAGAACAAATACATGCTCTAATTCCTGCTCGATCGAAGTGATGCAGCGAGGATTTTTACATTTGATCACATTTGTGATCTCTTTTGGGAGCTCCAGACGTTTTTTCTCAACAACTTTGTCATTCTGGATGATATTGATCGTGATATTGTGGTCGATGAATCCGAGGATGTCAAGGTCGATGATGTCGATCGGACATTCGATCTTCATGATATCTTTCTTTCCCATTTTGTTGCTTCTTGCATTTTTGATGATCGCGACACAGCAGTCTAATTTGTCCAGGCGGAGATAGTGGTAGATGTCCATGCTTTTTCCTGCCTGAATGTGATCAAGTACAAATCCTTCTGAGATACTGCTGACATTTAATGTATTATTTTCCATGATAAACTCCTTTCTGCCGTCTATACTTCGATTTCTAAAAGTGTGAGGATCAGCGCCATGCGGACATAGACACCGTACTGTACCTGCTTAAAGTAAGCGGCACGCGGGTCCTTGTCCACTTCCACGGAAATCTCGTTGACTCTAGGCAGTGGATGAAGTACAAGCATATCTTCTTTTGCAAGTGCCATCTTGGCAGCATCTAAAATATAGAAATCTTTCATGCGGACATAGTCCTCTTCATTGAAGAAACG
>JAPFCT010000045.1 GCA_026169575.1 Faecalimonas sp. | reverse complement strand
GTCCAGACAGAACTTCTTCCAGTATGCAAACCACTCTAAGTCTGTACCAGGCTCGCAGAAGAATTCTAATTCCATCTGTTCAAATTCTCTTGTACGGAATGTAAAGTTACCCGGTGTGATCTCATTTCGGAAAGATTTTCCGACCTGCGCGATACCAAACGGGATCTTCTTTCTGGATGTACGCTGTACATTTTTAAAGTTTACAAAGATTCCCTGGGCAGTCTCTGGTCTTAAATACACTGTATTTTTCGCATCTTCTGTAACTCCCTGGAAAGTCTTGAACATCAGGTTAAACTGTCTGATATCTGTAAAATTATGCTTTCCGCAGGACGGACATGGCACATTGTGCTCCTCGATCCATGCTGCCATCTCTTCCTGTGTCCATGCGTCTACGCTTTCCTTTAATTCGATTCCATGCTCCTGGGCAAAATCTTCGATCAGCTTATCTGCTCGGAATCTCTCCTTACATTCTTTACAGTCCATAAGCGGATCGCTGAATCCTCCGAGGTGTCCGGATGCTACCCATGTCTGAGGATTCATCAGAATCGCACAGTCTACACCAACATTATATTTTGATTCCTGGACGAATTTCTTCCACCAGGCTCTTTTTACATTGTTCTTAAGTTCTACACCAAGATTTCCATAATCCCATGTGTTCGCAAGTCCGCCGTAGATCTCAGATCCCGGATATACAAAACCTCTTGATTTTGCCAGAGCCACAATTTTGTCCATTGTCTTCTCCATAACTATCTACCTCACTCTCTTCTCTTCATCCATGTCAGTTTCCGCACACAAATAAAGAAGCTATTAATGTCTGTTATTATACCCTTTCCTGCTTGTTTTTTCAAGCAATCCGGGATAGTTTTTCCCACCGTCCGCGGCAAACCGTCTTTCTTCTAGCGAATGCAGACTTCCAGCACTTCCAGTGATTTAAAATTTCTGTCAATATGAAACCGGAGATACTGTTTCATCAGCTGTTTCAGTTCCCTTTGTACCTGGTCACTCACCGTAAATGTGTAAAGCTTTTCAATACTGCTGCTGATAATATACTGCATCGCATAGACTGTGGACGGATGCAGTTTCTGTCCGTCCCCGACACTGTTGCGGCACTCTCCGCACAGCATCCCCTGCCCGGATTCGCTGAATACTTCCAGCTCTTCCGTTGCCCCGCAGGAAACACAGGCAAACATCTCCGGAGCCTCCCCGTTGATGCTTACCGCTTTCAGTTCAAATATGTACCGGATCAGCTCATACGGAACCACTTTTTTTGCAAGTGCACGCAGCGACTGATACAGCAGCTTTAACATTTCCCGCTCATCATTATTCTCTTTTGTATAGTAATCTGCAAATTCCATGAAGTAAAATCCATAGTAGGCTCCTTCCATGTCCGTCCGCAATTCTGAAAAATAATTGGATATGTCCGCCTGCACCAGATTGTAGGAACTCTTTCCCTCATACAACGTCATTTCCCCGAAGGCAAACGGTGTTGTCACACCTACAAGGGAGCTGTTCGGACGTCTCGCTCCCCTTGCAAATGCGGAAATCTTCCCTCTCTCTTTTGTCAGGATCACGACTCTCTTATCGTAATCTCCCACCGGGGCTGCCGATAAGATCATCCCCGTCACTGTCACTGCCTGATTCACTTGTCTGCTCTCCTGCCCATCCTAATGTTTTTTCTCTGTCCCGGTACAGATCCATCGTCTGCTGACAGATTTCCATTCCTCTGTAACAGAGGTAATCTTCTACTTTTCCCGTCTCCACAAAATGATCCCAGTACGCATTTTTCATCCAATCATCCTTTCTCCACAGTTTGACACGCGGCAGTCCGGGATATTTCATCTCTTCCCTGCCGTTTTCCAATGCACACTTTGCAAAGATGCAGCTTCTGTTCACTGCGTCTCTTTCCTTTAGGATATCCATTCCAGATAAAACTATACCGTTCCCCGGGATCTTGCTTTGCACTTTTTAATCTTCCTTCGTATATCCGAAGTTTCTGATCAGGAAATCACTGTCTCTCCAGTCTTTTTTTACTTTCACCCAGAGCTGCAGGTTTACCTTGCACTCCAGCATCTGCTCAATCTCGTAGCGCGCCGTGCTTCCGATCTTCTTTAGCATCGCTCCCTGCTTTCCGATAATGATCCCTTTGTGGGAATCCCGCTCGCAGATGATCGTCGCATCGATATCCATGATCTTCTTGCGCATTTTCATACGGTCGATCGCCACTGCAATCCCGTGCGGAATCTCTTCATTCAGGCTGTGAAGCGCTTTCTCACGGATGACTTCCGCCACGATCTGCCGCTGCGGCTGGTCTGTGATCGTATCTTCATCATAGAACTGCGGTCCGTATGGAAGATGCTGCATGATCACACGGACAAGTTCATCTGTATTTTCTCCGCTTCTTGCTGAAACCGGAACGATCGCCGCAAAGTCATAGATATTCTTGTACGCCTCAATAAATGTAAACACTTCTTCTTTTCTGACCTTGTCTGTCTTGTTGATCACAAGGATCACCGGTGTCTTTACTTTTTTCAGCTGTTCTGCAATATGGCGCTCTCCGGCGCCGATAAATGTGGACGGCTCCACGAGCCAGAGTACCACATCAACTTCATTCAGTGTGCGCTCAGCCACATTCACCATATATTCTCCAAGCTTATTCTTCGCTTTGTGGATCCCCGGTGTATCTACAAATACAATCTGACCTTCCTCTGTTGTCAGAACGGTCTGGATCCGGTTCCTTGTTGTCTGCGGTTTGTTTGATGTAATTGCGATTTTCTGTCCGATCAGATAATTCATCAGTGTTGATTTTCCCACATTTGGTCTTCCGATCAGTGTGACAAAACCAGATCTGTAATCTGCTCTCATTCGTTCTCCTCCTATGCGAGATCTTTGATCTCCATAAATAATTCTTTCTGTGCCTCGATCTTCTCTTCACTTCCGACTACACACAGATCTCCTGCCTTCAGTACCGCCTCCACAATGTCTGCAAGGGCACGGATATCGTCTACTTTTGCGCTCAATACTTCTTTTCTCTCCTGCTCAATCATCTCTTTTGACACATGGTTCATATAGAGGTTCATAGAACGCTCTCCCTTTGTGGCAGGTGTCATCGGCACATCCATATTGCTGATTGTTCCGATGATATATTTCTTCATATCTCTGTCATCGACATCAAAGTTTCTGAGGTAATCTGTGATTCCTTCATAGACCTCATTTGTCTTCTCCAGATTCGGATCCCGGTAGGAAACAAAATAGCCGTCCCCGATCCGGTTAAAGTTACTCATACATCCATATGCCCCGCCTTTTACACGGATATTCTGCCAGAGATAATCGTAGCTTAAAATCACTTTCAGGATCTGCAGCGCTCCGGTATAGGAAAGCCCTTCATCCATAAAGTTTCCGGTCCGCGCCACATACTGTACTTTCGACGCAGTCTTAAATCCCTCATTTTTCTTCTCACAATGCAGAATGCACGGAGTATTC
>JAPFCT010000079.1 GCA_026169575.1 Faecalimonas sp. | reverse complement strand
TTATTATTCTGACTATTTTATCTGTTTTCTTATATTGTCAATATATCATACTTTTCCTCACTAATCAACCCCAAAACATATTTTGTTAAAATACTTTTAATGAAATGTTTTATTAGAAGTATTTTAACAATTTTTGAAATGTACTCATTGAGCATACAAAGGCCATATGTTATACTTGTTCTGTCAGATTCATCTGTGGATTGAAATATTAATAGTATCTTTAACTACTGCAAAAGAAGCAGTGTTTATGATAGAACCCTTCAAAGTTCTGCATATTCACTGCTTCTTTCATTTCCCACTCTATTTCATAATTCTTTAAAGAAACAATGCCATGCCATTATCAATTTCCAATTCCAACCCCATCTCTTCTGTATATCTGCTCTCATCTGTCAATTCATAAAAATCTTCCATATTTTCCGCTATTGGTTTCAGCATCCCGGCGCCATACATCTTGTCAAAGGTCTGGTCATATACGGTAATACAATATTGACTTGCCTTTCGCATTCCCGACCTGGTAAATCCTTTCTCTTTTAATTCGCAGAGAATCTCATCTGCTGCCTCCTCACAATTTATAAAAATCGTTTTTGTATTTTGTTCAATCAACCGGAAGTCTTTCGCTACTTTCGCAAACCGATATTTTATTTTCTTATTTGTAAACTCATCCATGATTTTTTTCTTATCCAGACTTTCCCCCTTGATATGATACAGCATTTCAAAATATCTTGTAATGGTCTCTCTATCTGAAAGTTCCCTTCCATCTGCTATCAGACTTTTTGTCACATCAATCTGCTGACGCTGTCCTAAAATACTTTCTTTTTCTTCAAATCTAAAAATCAATACTTTACTCTCTTCCATCTTACGACGGCCTTCTCTGTTACATCGTCCTGCAGCCTGTATCATGGAATCTACTCCTGCCAGTTCTCGGTAAACTGACTGAAAATCGAGATCTACGCCTGCCTCTACAAGGCTGGTGGAAATGAGGATACATTTTTTATTTTCCCTGAGCCTTTCTCTTATCTCATTTAAAACCTGTTTTCTATGCTTCGGATACATGCTTGTGGATAAATGGTATACGCCGTCTTCTTTTAACTCTTTGTAAATATTTTGTGCTCTCTTTTTCGTGTTGACAATACAAAGTGCCTGATATTCCTCCCTTAGCTTGTTCATCAGACAATCTTCCGTCACTGTTCCGATATTTTCAAACAATGTTCTCTTAAAAAAATGAAATTGTTCATCCATTCTAGGACACAGCTCTGTTGCTAAGACTTCACTCTGGAAAAATGATTTTAAAGCCGGCTGAGTTGCTGTACACAGAACAACACTCGTCTTATAATTATTGAGAAGTTCTTCTATCATTGCAATGCACGGTTTCAGATAATCGTTTGGCAACATCTGTGCTTCATCAAAAATAATTACGCTGTTTGCAATATTATGCAATTTCCTGCATTTGGAAGACTTATTTGCAAATAGGGATTCAAAAAACTGTACATTTGTTGTAACCACAACCGGTTTGTCCCAGTTTTCAGCTGCAAGCTGCATTGGCTGAAGTTCTTCCGAACTTTCATAATCAACATTACAATGATTTTCCAACACATTTTCGTCTCCTAAAATCTCTCTGAAAACCTTTGCATTCTGTTCAATAATACTTGTATATGGAATGACATAAATTACCCGATCCATTTGATTTTCGACTGCATGACGTAATGCAAACGCCAAAGAAGCTATTGTCTTTCCACCACCAGTCGGAACTGTCAGACGAAACAATCCTCTCTCAGATCTTCCTTCTTCTAAACAATGCTTTAAAATTTCTGTTCTCCTTCCATTTACTGTATCCATGTCCTGATTTTTCAGCCATTCTGAAACATGCTTTTCCAATTTTTCAAGAAGAACTCCCACCGGTTCCCCAGAATTTCTTACCTTTTTCCCACGACTCATAAATGCCTCTGTATCTAAAAAATCAGCATCGACCAGACAAGAATAAAGCATTCTTATAAAAACACTCATAGAAAAATCTGGATTCACTGTCTTCTTGAAATCAAATGGATCCGTTACGATTTCCGGAATATCAATTTCTGTCTGATATGCCTGATAATCACTGATCTTTTTCTTTCTTCTACCCATTAAAGTGGGATCGCCTGCATTGTCATAATTACTGCCATAATCCGGAAGTCCGGCATGATGCCCCGCAATGCAATATTCTAAAAAGCTGTACTTTCCGCCTTTCTCCCTACAAACTCTCGCTCCTGCTGTAGAGTGATCCACCCGCTGATTGCTTTCTCCTGTAATTCTTTTCAGGAAATCCACAGAATACTTCCCGATATCATGTAATATCCCATTACAGTATCCCCAGTCTTGTTTCCCAAATTTTCCCGCAAACTCTCCCGAAATCTTTGCTGTGCCCTCTAAATGTTCCTTAACTGACTGAATTCTGTCCTCATCTATGTGCGCTATATATTGCATAATCTTTGAATTCCTTTCATCTTTTTTATTTTCTATAAATTTATTATCACCTTTTGCTTTTTGCAAATATCAATTTTAATCTACACCCTATATCCTTCTAATATCGTCTCCAGATATTTTCTGTATGCCTCCCTCACTTCTATTGGTTCCACAATTTTCATATGATTTCCTATTCCCGTAAGCCATCCAAAAAACTGAGGACTGACTGCCACTTTTACATGCACTGTAAATCGATTTTCATCGACAGTCCTCATCCAGACATCCTTCCCGAATCTGTCCAATATCACTCCCGCCAAATCGTTTTGACATAAAAGTTTTACTTCTGTTTCCTGCCCTCCATACATACCAAATGTTTTCTTTGTAAGCTCAGATGGATCAAATTTTTCAAATTGTTTTTGACCTTCCCGGTCTTCCTCACAAATATCCAAATGCTTCATCTTATCGACTCTGTAATGTTTTACCTTCCCCGCCATATCATCATATGCAATCAAATAATACTTTTCATCATCCCATGTAAGTGCCCAGGGGCTGATCTTGTAAAACATCCCGCTTTTTCTAAATTTCAATTCCTTTTTCGGTGTCCACTCTGCATATTGAAACGCAATCTTCTTGTTGTGATAGATTGCAGAATGAATTTTATCCACATTATAATAAATCTCCTCATTTCCGGTCTTCAACCGATTCAAAATAGTTACCTGCTTCGCCAATTGTTCTGCCTGAAAAGTACTGCAAAGTTTTTCCAGCTTAAAAATAAGTTCTCTCGATTTTTTCTCTGTAATAAATTTAGAAGACTGCACAGAATCCACAAGCAATTTCAGCTCTGGAAATTCAAAGCTTCTTTCCCCAATATAATACCCGGATGCCTTCCCTCTTTGCTGTATGATATCCACTCCAAACATTTTCAAAGCTTCTATCTCTCCGTAAATCGTTCTGCGATCTGCGTGAATCTGATACTGCTGCTCCAAAATCTTGCAAATATCTGCAGCATTCAAAATATGATCCTGGTCTGTATTTTCTGCTAAAATCCGCATGACATACAACGTTCTAAGTTTCGTTTCATACACTCCCATAAAACCATTCCCTCCCAAATAAATCTCAAAACTTATTGACCTTATTGTAACATAATTCCCTTACTTTAAAGTCAGATCTGTTTATTTTTTCTCAGGCTCCCTGCTCAATCATTGTAAATAATTCAGCCAGACGTCTTTGAGATCTTCTGTTGCTTCTTGCCCTCGCACTGGCAAAATATTTCTTTTCCTTTTTTGTTCTATTTGGAAGTAGTCTGTAATCTACCATCTCCATCTTCCGGGCTTCATCATGTTTGTGAATATAAACAAAATATTTTTCTATACTTTTTGCAAAAGGGACATCTCTTTGTCTATGGTAAGCTCCTTCTTCCACTTCCTCAATAGAGAGCATTCCCTGCACATAATTTTTATGATAAAGTATAAAGCGCTGCTCACTCATACTATAAATCATTTTCCAGCATCCAATATCTGTCCGCACATACAGAACATGATCCCTCAGATCTACCTCCATATGATTCTTTTCTGCATATTTTAAAATCGCTTTCTTCTTCATGCGAAACAATGCATCCATTCCGTCACAATATGGACAAATATGATATCCTGCTTTTTCTGCTTCTTTACTGCTTAACTGCATTTTGTTCTTAGGAAGGATCCTTTTTGCATATCTGCATTCCTGGCGATGATAGACTTTCGCCTTACTCTGTATACTCACAACTCTCATTCTCTTTACTCCTTTCCTGGCATATCATTTTCTGCCATTTCCCTATATTGGTATTATAAAGAAATAGATGTACAAAAATCTGTACACCTAATATCCGTTTATTTATAAATCCACCCTCGGGAATAAATTATTTTTCATATTCTATTTTCCGTCTCCTCTGTCGAGAAACGTATTTTTCCACTTTTTCTACTTTTTCAAAAAAATCTCTTGCAATTTCTCGCCACTTGTCCTATAATACAGAAAAATATTTCAAATTCATTTGATAGGAACAAGTAATCTTCAGCGGATTTTTCAGAGAGGTAACGGGTGGTGCGAGTTATCAATGAACCTGACAGATGAAATCATCCTTGAGGAGCAAACTGAAACAAAGTAGGAGCGCCGGAGTAGAGCCACGTTACAGGTGAGACGCATTAGATGATGCGGATATGAGCTGAGATTTTCTCAGGAATTAAGGTGGTACCACGGTCTTCAATCGTCCTTTCTAGGGCGATTTTTTTTATTTTAAGGAGGTTATCTATGAAACTACAAAAGAAACAAATTTTACTCGTCAGCTTTATGTTGTTCTCCCTTTTCTTTGGTGCAGGAAATCTGATTTTCCCTCCATTTCTGGGACAAAACGCAGGAGACAAAACTCCATTTGCAATTGCAACCTTCCTGATCACAGCAGTGGCGCTGCCTGTCCTGGGTGTTGTTGTTGTTGCGAAATTTGACGGACTGGAACAGCTCGCCAAGAAGGTAAATCCCAAATTTGCCATTTTCTTTACGATTTTGATTTACCTGTCTATCGGACCTGGCCTCGGAATCCCTCGCGCTGCTTCCCTCCCATTTGAGATGGCAGTTGCACCATACCTTCCGAAAGGCGCAAATTTAACCGTGTTTATGTTTCTCTTTTCCTTAGTTTTTTTCCTGACTGCCAGCTGGCTTGCATTGGCTCCAAATAAACTGGTAGAACGGATTGGAAAATTTTTGACACCATCGCTGTTACTTTTACTGTTTTTTGTATTTGTCAACTTCCTGTTCCGGGGCACCGTAAAAGTTGATCCTGCCCAGGTAAGTTATAGCAGTAATCCACTTGTCAAAGGATTTTTAGAAGGATATCTTACAATGGATACCATTGCAGCCTTAAATTTCGGACTTGTAATCGCAACTACAATCAGAAGTTTAGGGGTGAAAGAGAAAAAAGGCGTAATGAAATACACTGTCATGACCGGGATCTTCGCCGGAACAATTCTTGCATGTGTGTATTTATCTCTGGCATATATGGGAATGGGATCCTCCGGTGTCTTCCCAATCCAGGAAAATGGTGCATGGACACTCCGCTGTATTGTCCACCAACTGTTTGGTGATACCGGCGCAATTTTACTGGCAGCCATCTTCACATTAGCATGCCTGACAACCTGCGTTGGTCTGATTACTTCTATCTCACAATATTTTTCGACATTGACTGCAAAATTATCTTATCGTCAATGGGTATGGCTGATTGCAGGATTTTCTTTCATCATCTGTAATCAGGGATTAAATATGATTTTAAGTATTTCCGTTCCGGTGTTGGATGCTATTTATCCAGTCTCCATCACTCTGATTTTGCTTGGATTATGTCATCGCTGGATAAAAAATATTCCTTTTGTCTATCCATGCACCATCGGTGCGGTAAGTATCCTCAGCGTTGCATATGCACTTGAAAACCTCGGAGTTTCCTTTGGATTTGTCGGCAAACTGCTTCATGCACTTCCACTGTACTCCCTGGGGCTTAGCTGGGTTCTTGTTGCACTTGCAGTCACAGGACTGTGCGCTCTGTTCTATCAGTTCAAAACAGTCAGACTTTCCCGTTTGGAGACATCTGCGGAACCTTTCAACTATACAGAGTAATCAAATGGGGCTATCTATTTCCCGATAGCCCCATATATTTTATTCAAACTCAATCGTTCCCGGTGGCTTACTCGTCAGATCGTACATGACTCTGTTAACCCCTCTGACTTCATTGATAATTCTATTCATCACCTTATTCAGCACTTCATAAGGAATCTCTGCCGCCTCTGCAGTCATGAAATCGACTGTATTTACAGCTCTGAGTGCGACTGCGTAGTCATAAGTTCTCTCGTCACCCATGACACCAACGCTTCGCATGTTTGTGAGACCTGCGAAATACTGTCCAATGCTGCGGTCAAGTCCAGCATTGGCGATCTCTTCTCGGTAAATCGCATCTGCATCCTGAACGATCTTTACTTTTTCTGCGTTGACTTCTCCGATGATACGGATTCCAAGTCCCGGTCCCGGGAATGGCTGTCTGTATACGAGATGTTCCGGAATTCCTAATTCCAGTCCGGCTTTACGTACCTCGTCTTTGAATAAATCTCGGAGTGGCTCAATGATTTCTTTGAAATCTACATAATCCGGGAGTCCTCCTACGTTATGGTGGGATTTAATCACAGCAGATTCTCCGCCAAGACCACTCTCTACTACGTCCGGGTAAATTGTTCCCTGCACTAAGAAGTCCACTGCCCCGATTTTCTTTGCTTCTTCTTCAAATACACGGATAAATTCTTCTCCGATGATCTTACGTTTGCTTTCTGGTTCCTCCACGCCTTTGAGTTTCTCATAGAAACGCTCCTGCGCGTTGACGCGGATAAAGTTCAGGTCATAGTTTCCTTCTGGACCGAAAACTGCCTCTACCTCATCGCCTTCATTTTTACGGAGAAGACCGTGGTCTACAAATACGCATGTCAGCTGTTCTCCGACTGCTTTGGAGAGCATAACTGCTGCTACGGAAGAGTCAACTCCTCCGGAAAGTGCACAGAGAACTTTTCCATCTCCCACTCTTTCACGGATCGCCTGGATCGATGATTCTACGAAAGAATCCATTTTCCAGTCTCCGGAACATCCGCATACATTGTATACGAAGTTGGACAGCATCTTTGTTCCTTCCTGTGTATGAAGTACTTCCGGATGGAACTGTACCGCATAAAGTCCTTTCTCTTCGTTTTCCACTGCCGCTACCGGACAGTCTGCTGTGTAGGCTGAGATTTTGAACTCCGGCGCTGCCTGCTCGATGTAGTCGTTGTGGCTCATCCAGCAGATTGTCTTTTCGGATACATCCTTAAATAATTTTGAAGTAGTATCTACATTCACTTCAATTTTTCCATATTCGCGAACCGGGGCTTTGCATACATGCCCGCCCAGTAAATGCATCATGAGCTGGGATCCATAGCAAATTCCAAGCACCGGGATTCCAAGTTCAAATAATTCTGTGGAATAGGTCGGTGAATCTGCTTCGTATGCGCTGTTCGGTCCTCCAGTCAGGATAATTCCCTTTGGATTCATTGCTTTTATTTCTTCTATATCTTTTTTGTAAGAGTAGATTTCACAGTATACATTACATTCTCTTACACGTCTTGCAATCAGCTGATTGTACTGCCCGCCAAAGTCAAGAACGATCACTGTTTCGTTTTTCACTACTTTTCCTCCTTGCATTTTTCATTTCTCTTGATAACAAATCTGACATGCCATCTGTTCAGTGTCTTCCGCTATCCGGTCTCCTGCTTTTCATGCCTGCCAGTTCTTTGCAGTTTCCCATCCTCTGAAATTATATTCTGAGAAACTACCCGGCATACTTGTATGTTCTGCCATTTATCCCTGCATGATCCTCTCATGCAAACTAAACAGATATGCCGGTGATATTCGTTGCCAATGTCATTATTATAAAGTAGGTTTTGCTCTTTTACAAGTTAAACTATCACTTTCCTTTTGCATTTCTTCTTTTCCTTCCACATTTTCCCGGAAAATACACTGCTTTTAGGAAAATGTTGCATCCGGCTGTCCTTTTATACCGTTGCCTTATGCTTCCATTTTCCTCCAAGATAACGGATTACAAAGCAGACTGCACGGAATACCCAGTCGATGACCATTGCAACCCAGATTCCGAATACGCCGAGTCCCATATATTTTCCAAGCACATAGCTGAATGCGATCCGGAAGATCCACATCGAAAAAACAGACATATACATCGTATACTGAACATCTCCCGCAGCGCGAAGCGTACATGGCAGGGAAAATGACAGGGGCCAGATCGTCACAACCGCGATTGCATGGAACAGTAAGATCTGTTCTGTTGTCTGCGCCGTCAGATCTGATAAGTTGTAGATCTTCAAAATAGTCGGGATCAGCAGCGCGATAATGATATTTTCGACTATCATCCATGCATAAGTAATGATGTGCAGCTTTCTTGTATAATATTTTACCTGCTCATAGTCTCTCGCACCGACACATCTGGAAATGACCGTGATGATCGCCAGATTGATCGACATTCCCGGAAGAATCTGGAACATTGCCACAGCGTTGGAAACGGCATTTGCAGCGATCGCATAAGTTCCAAAGGTGGACACAAGACTCAGTACCAGTATTTTCCCCAGCTGGAACATACTGTTTTCCAATCCGTTCGGCACCCCGATCTTTAAAATATTTTTGACCATTGCTCCGTCAAAACGGTAGCGGAATGTCTTCTCCAGGTGTAACACCCGCTTCTGATTGCACAATAAAATGGTGATCAAAATCGCCGCAACTGCCCGGGAGACCAGTGTAGGAATCGCAACTCCCTCGGTCCCACAGTGAAATCCATAAATTAAAATAGCATTTCCACTCACATTGATCACATTCATGATCATGGAAACGATCATTGGTATCTTGGAATCTCCCATTGCACGGAAAATAGCAGCGCCTCCATTATAAAGTGCGATAAATGGAATGGATGCAGTCACGATCATCAGATACGTGTTGGCATGTGCCATGACATCGGCCTCTATTTTCCCAAATACTCCTTGTAAAATAAAACTTCTGCACAGATAGACGACAGCAGTCACACCAACAGCGCTGATCGTGATAAACCAGACAAGCTGCCCGGCAGACTTACAGGCCTCATCGTCTTTTTTTCTTCCAAGATACTGCCCTGCCACAACAGCTCCTCCGGTGGCCAGCGCCGAAAAAATATTGATGAGCAGCACGACAATATTGTCGACAAGCGATACGCCGGACACTGCCGCTTCCCCGACACTCGCCACCATGATCGAATCTGCCATTCCTACGAGAACCGCCAGAAATTGTTCGATCACAAGCGGAATGATCAGCGCAACCAGCGCTTTGTTATCAAACAGCTGCCTTTCTTTGCTTATTTTCATCTCTCATCTCCTCCTTCGTACAAATGGAACATAAAATCTGGCAAAGTATCCGATCAGGCTGTTCCCCAGCTGGTCTTTCTGCTTTGCCAGATTAAATTCTGTCTCTTTTATTATACGTCCCAAAAAAAGCAGAAACAAGCTGCTTTTTATTTGTACTCTAAGAAAGCTTCGTCTTTCCGATCATCAGATTTAAGATTTCTACGTCTGTCTGTTTCATTCCGTTTTTTCCTACATATCCGACTGCCTTTACGGTATCCTCTGCATTTTCCATGACGATTCCGTCCCCGGCCTCGAAACGGATTCCTCTCATTGCCATCTCATGCCCCAGAATTGCAGACTGCAGTGCGGAAGAAATCTTTGCGGCACAGCTTGGCTTTGCGCCGTCACAGACCATTCCACCGATATTTGCTATCGTATTGATCACGGTATTTTCAATCTGCTCTTCATCTCCTCCGCACAGATAGGTAATCGCAGCTCCTGCGCCCGCAGCTGCACACACCACGCCACAATATGCAGAAAGCGCTCCGATATACCGTTTCTGATCCTGGGCGATAAGATTTGAGACACAGAGCGCCCGCAAAAGTTCTTCTTCCGTTTTTCCCTTTTCTTTCGCATATTCAATGACCGGAAGGGAGCAGGTCATTCCCTGATTTCCCGAACCTGCATTGATAATCACCGGAAGGGAGCATCCACTCATTCTCGCATCGGATCCTGCTGCTGCTCTGGAGATCATCCTCCATTTCAACTGATCTCCCTCTTCCTCGCGGATGATCTTTCCAATCTGTGCTCCCCACTCATTCTGAAGCCCTTCTTCTGAAATCGCATAGTTGTATGAGATCTGTCTTTCCAGAACCTCTTTCACATCAGAAAGTTTTACCTCATTTGCAAATGTCGTAATATCCTTAATATTCAGGCAGGATTTGTCCAGCTCATGTGCAGCAAATTTTTCCTGATTTTCATATACAACCTGCTGATTATGCTCCACCCGCGTAATATTCGTGTGTGCATGCTCAATTCTGACTGCCGCCTCTTCATTCGATGCCCACACACGCACTTCTATGTAAAGATTTGCTGTCCCCTCTTTCAATTTACACACACAGTATCCTTCTTTTAAAAGCTGCCTTGTCCTCTCGCGGTCTTCCTCGGAAACACACTCCAGTACCTCCAGCTTCTGTTCTGCCTTTCCCCCTACAATTCCCAGCACAACAGCCGCTTCCACACCTTTCATTCCCCCGGAATTTGGAACTTTTACTCCTTTTACATTTTTAATGATATTTCCGCTGCACAAAACTTCCACTTTTTCCGGAAATTGTCCAAGCTCCTTTCTCGCCGATGCCGCTGCATACGCCAGCGCGATCGGCTCCGTACAGCCCAATGCCGGGACAAGTTCACTTTTTAAAATCTCCACATACTTCTGATACAATTCCTGATCCATTTTTCATCCTCTTTTCTTCTGTTTTCGTTCATGATCCACACTGTATTTTTGCTCTGTACCGTACTTCTTCCAGCCGTTCAAATATCAGCGTGGATTGTACCGGTGTACTGTATTATCCGCATTTATCAGAAACAGTACACCCATGTTTACACCACTTCTTTCTTCTGATAATATCACTAATATTATCAGCCGTCAATCTGCTGCTCTCTATTTCTCTATAATAAATCAACGGATTTCTACTGTCTGAAATAGAGAAACTCCCCTTCATTTTCCCGAATCAGACAATCACACTGTTTTTTATGACAGATCACTTAAAATCTCTAAATTTCCTTTTGAAAATATTTACTTCTCCAGTTTGTTTTTGTATGATTGACATATGATTTCATTTCTTTCTGAAAAGGCAGTTCAGAGTATCACAGCTCAGGGTATCCGGATATCCCCTTACGCTTTTCACTGCCAGAAATGAAAAGATCTCTATAAAATATCGTAGGAAAATTAATAAAGGATTTGATGATTATGAGTAAAAAGAATTTAAAAGAAATTGTATATGACTCGGTGTTAAACAGTATCTATTCTTCTGAATACCGGGCAAATGAGATTATCACCGAAACTTCTCTGATCCAGAAATATGGTTACAGCAAATCCCCGGTCCGCGAAGCCCTGACCGCCCTCTGCCATGAAGGTGTTTTAAAAAACATCCCCCGCTGCGGTTATCAGGTCATTGCCCTCACCTCCGAGGATGTGGAAAAAATGCTGGAATACCGGATGGTGCTTGAAACCGGAATGCTGCGATTGTCCTTCGACTCGATCACAGAAAAGCAGCTTGCCCACCTTGATGAACTCTCCGCCCTCTGCAGTAAAAATACGGAAGATGTCATGGAACACTGGATCTACAATATGGATTTCCACATCGCCCTCCTCTCCCTCGGCGGAAACGATTATGCCTGCAATCAGCTCAGAAGCTGCATGAACATGCTTTGGCGTGCCTACGCACAACTGCATTGGAACAACTGGAACCACTACAACCTCCCGGCTGATATGAGGTATCACAATCTGATTCTGGAAGCGGTCCGAAAGAAAAATATAGAAGAAGCAGTTCATTATTTAAAGAAAGATTTAAATGACTTTGGGACTTCTTCGCCCGTAAAGAAAAGCTGACAGACAAGAATTTTTCTCTTGTCCGTCAGCCTTTCCGACTTATAAGCGTAATCGGTAGTTTCTTACTGCCCGGATTCCTTTTTTACTGATTTTTCATTTTTTCTGCAATGTGCTTTGCAACTTTCACATCCTCTTTCTGGATATGATTTACAAGCCATCCACCAATATTCTGATTAATCTTTCCGATCAGAACTACCGTCGGTCCCTGCTCTTCCAGTTCTTTTCCAAGACGTTCAATTACCTTTTTAAAACCTTCATGGTACTGTCTGTGATTCACTTTATCCGGATAATTGTATTTTCTCTGTAATACTTCTTCATCATCAAAGTGTTCCTTTGTATACTCTTTCAAAAATTGTAATGTATCCGCAATCTCTGCTCTGCCTTTTCCATTTGCACATGCCATCAGAAGTGCATTGATTCTCTGGAACAATATTTTATGCTGACTGTCAATCTTTTCATTTCCCGTCGCAAGGCTGTCATCCCATGTATACTCTTTTACACTTAACCGTTTCAGTTCACTTACCGGAGCAGAAGTATGTACTTTTCTTGTGTATGAAGGCTGAACCATATCATACTTTGTATCTGTATCATACTTTTCATGTACATTATTGTACGTTGTATTTACATTCGGCCGGAAGCTTTCTCTGTAAACCGCTTGCTTATATTCAGTTTTGTTCTCCTCTGGCATCTGTGTCTTCAGCTTAAATCTTGCCACAAGTTCTTTTAATACTCTCGCCTGGTCCGAAAGCTCCTGACTTGCCGCGGCGCTTTCCTCTGCTGTCGCTGAATTTGTCTGAACAACCCCTGAAATCTCATCCACCCCGACTGTGATCTGGGAAATCTTATCAGACTGTTCTGCCGCCGCTACTGAAATTTTATCTACATATTCTACAGCGCTCTTTGTACTGTCCACAGTGACAGAAATAGCCCTTGCAGTCTCATCTGCGATCATTGTTCCATTTTCAACAGCCTGAATTGTTCCTTCGATCAGCATTGTTGTATTTTTGGCAGCTTCCGCACTTTTCGATGCCAGATTACGCACTTCATCTGCGACAACTGCAAATCCTTTTCCTGCCTCTCCGGCACGTGCTGCCTCTACAGCTGCATTCAGCGCCAGAATATTTGTCTGGAATGCAATATCTTCGATTGTCTTTATAATTTTTCCGATATCGCCTGACTTCTGGCTGATTTCTTCCATTGCATGAATCATTTCTTTCATCTGGCGATCAGATACTGCTAACTCACTCTGCGCCTGCATCACTTTACTGTTTGCCTCTTCTGCATTTGCGGCAGTATTTTTCACCTGCCCTGAAATCTCACTGATTGTTCCTGCCAGTTGTTCTACAGAATCAGACTGTTCGGAAGCTCCCTGCGATAAGGCCTGTGCACCTGCTGATACCTGCTCTGCTCCGCTTGCCACCTGGTCTGAAGCGACATTGATAGCCTGAAGCGTATCGCTCAGGTAATAATTCATTTTACGGATGGAATCAAGAATTGGCATAAAATCGCCTTTAAAAATACTTTCATCCACAGTAAAATCAAAATTTCCTTTTGCCATCTCATCCATGGCACTTCTCAGATTCCTTACAATGCTTTCCAGTCCATTGCAGGTCGCACGCACGCTTTTCACTAAATTTCCAATCTCGTCTTCCGACTCGTATATGATCTCCTGAGTCATTTCGCCATTGGAAATACCTTCCATTGCGTGTTCTACTTCCTGAACCGGTTTCACGATCATTGCTGTGACCTTAATGCAGATGATAATTGCCACTGCAATCGCAATTATGATCAAGATGATCAGGACTGTGACAGCTGCACTGATTGTCTGGACTTCGCTTTCCATTGTTTCGGTGCGAATTTTATCCGTCTCCTCATTCAGTGGCTTTACCAGTTCAATTACCCGTGTCAAAGCCGGTGTACACTTTGTTATGATAAGATGTTCCGCCTCTTTCTTATCCCCGTCTTCAAGAGCATCCATGACTTCTTTGGAAATTGCAAACCATTCTTCCATCGCCTGCTTATACTCTGCAACTGTCTCCGGATCAAGCACTCCTACTTTTTCGATCACTTCAAAGTTTTCTTTGATTTCTGCTATATTTTTCTCTATATTCTTCTTGTTCGCATCACTGTTCTCATAAGAAATAACCATATCTCTGAGTGCTCTCGCCGCTATATTGGTCTTAATTCTGTTATCTTTTACCGCATCGTCCGCAACAACTGCTCCCTCCATGAATTCTTTCATATTACTATGCGCTCTTTTCAGTCCCCCGACAGAAACTCCCGCGATCAGCACTGTCATTATTAATACGATTCCGAAACTTAATAACAGCTTTCCTCTCATTTTTAATTTTCTCATCTCTTTCAATTTCCTCCGATCTCTTTTTGTATCTTATATTTTTTATCTGTCATCTATAAACTAAGAGAAGACATCTCCCCCCTATGAACCGGATTCATGGTCTGAGATGTCTTCTTCATTATTTGTATCTTCTTTCCTTCTATCCTCTTCTGAATCCTTTTTTGCAAATCTTAAAAAATATGCATAGATGTCTACCACCGCCTGATACAGTTCCGGTGGAATCTCTCTCCCAAGTTCCATCTGCGTGAGAACTGTCGCAAGAGAATTATCTTCATATACCGGAACGCCATTATCATTTGCAATCTCAACAATCTTTTCTGCTACATACCCCATCCCGGAGGCAACAATCACCGGAGCTGCATCTTTATTCTCCTCATATCTGAGTGCAACCGCTTTTTTATTCATTGTTTCATCATATTGTGACATTAAGAGAATTTCTCCTTTCAAATATCTTAGGAAAAGCTGCCGAAACTGAGATAGGCTCTTTCCCCTGCTCTACCGCCAGGTACTCTACTTCCAGATGATTCTTCTTCATGATCTCTCTGAGCCCGTTTCTGATTTCTGTTTCGTTTTCTGCCAGTGTATCAGGATAATGAATCAGCATATCCATTTTCCCTTTCTCATAATACATCATAATATCAAAAAATCCAACATCTTTCATGTCGAATTTTATCAGCAGCTTAATTCCCTTCTCTTCCGAATTCTCATTTCCCGACTTTTCATTCGGATCGATCCACAGTTCGGAGAACATCGGAACTCCGTCAAGAATCACCGGAAGCATCAGATGCAGTACCGGCATATAGACGCTCTCATTGATCAGGATGCTGTTGACAATATTTAAGAATGCATCTTTGTTCTCAAGTCCTGCTTCTCCTTTCACACCAGATTCGAGAATATTTAATAAATGCTCCGACCACTCTGCCTTTCCTGCCGCTTTATCAAAATCTACCGTCCTCAGCATATCAGCAAACTCTTCCGGTTTCATGCTCCCAAACTGTCTCTGAAAGGACGGATAATTCAGTAATTTCCGGAAAGACTGTGTGATATTTTCCAGATTGCCGTTTTCATATCTCGCCGTGTTAAATGTCAGCAGATTGATAAGATCTCTGATTTTTCCCATATTTTTTGTTTCTGAAATATATGTGCCGAGAAATGGAATGATCTCCTGCTTCAGGATCTGTGTATTCCGTCCGTTATTTTCTATGCTGTGTTCCAGAAGTTTGCCGGAAAGCTGATGCAGCACTTCTCTGTCCTTCCGGAACATATATCCTTCCATCTCTTTTAAATACCCTTTGATCGTATTAAAAATATGCTTTCCCGATGACAGATCATTATATTTTTTCAGGAAATCTAAAATCCCGGTTTTCAGTTCTACCGTAGGCGCTTCATCCATAATCCCCCTCAGCACGGTAAACAAAGGTCCCTGAAGGCGGTTCGCACCTTCTGACTGGCTTTTTAAGAATTCCTGAAGCTTGTCAGGCGACATCTCAAGTGCCTGAAACAGTGCGTGAATCTCTTCTGCTGTCCCTTTGCTGATTCCGGATTCAATCAAATTTGCCATCCCGTTAAACAGAAGTCTGCTCATCACTTCTCTCAGCTTAGGCACATTTCTTAAAGTCTGGACAAAATTCCCAAAATTTGACTCATATGCAAGCCCCTGCCGTACCCCCTGCTCCTGCCCGGTCTGCGGCTTCTGGTCTGCCCTTACAATTTTTCCCGGGTCTACCGGATTTTTTATATTCATGTTCTCCGAAGGCGACAAATTCTGCTTCCCGGCAATATTGTCATAACCCGAAACCGGAGTAGTAACTTTTAAAATATTTGACATTTTTTCACCTACTCTGTATTTTCTTCTTAACCTTTTCCCAAATCCAGACGATATTAAAGTTATATCAAACATTTAGACAAGGCGGTGCTAATAATTATGGATAATATGCTTGAAGTATATCTTTACGAAACAAATACTCTTTTGGAACAGTTAGATGAACTTTTAATAAATGCAGAAAAACTTCAGGATTTTACAACAAATGATGTGAATGAAATCTTCCGTATCATGCATACGATCAAAGGTTCTTCCGCCATGATGGAATTTTCCACACTCATGGAAATTGCCCATCACATAGAGGATTTGTTCTTTTATATCAGGGAAAATGGTTTAGACTCTATGACTCCATCACATAAAAATGATTTATTTAATCTGATGTTTCAGTCCACGGATGCTCTTCGTACCGAAGTCGAAAAAATCGAGAACGACGAACCCCTTAGTAGTAATATCGACAATGTCATAACAGATATTAATAGTTTTTTAGAAAAAATCAGTTCTTCCAATGGAGACACTGTGAAGTCTGATCAGGCAGAAGAACCTTCTTCAGCATCTTCTGTTTCTGGTCTGCATGCACATATCCCTTCGGATGCTTCCGCTGTCAAAGCTCCTTTTCTTGTAAAAATCACATTTGAACAGGGCTGCGGAATGGAACATCTCCGTGCTTTTATGGTTGTCAATTCCCTGAGAGATACTGACCTTTCATTTGAATTTTATCCGGATGATGTGGAGACAAACAGCAGTTCCGGTGAATTTATTGTGGAAAATGGATTTTATACCGGTTTCTTCAGCCACGATGATCTGGAACGGGCGCTTTCAGTCATCAAAGATCAGAATAGCATTGAAACATATGAGGTAATTGAAAACAGCAGTTCTTCTGACACTCAGAAAGAAGAACTTCCAAAACTTCCGGAACAGCAGCACGGAAAAACGGAGGGTGAGACAATTTCCCAGAAATCTGCTTCCACCACTGCTGCTTCTGCGCACACAGCTCCGGTAAAACAGAGTCTGATCAGTGTAAATCTTTCAAAACTGGACAGTCTTGTTGCCTTAGTTGGAGAGATTGTAATCACAGAGTCAATGGTTACTTCCTCCCCTGACCTGCAGAATCTAAAGCTTGACAACTTTTTAAAATCTGCCCGCCAGTTAAGAAAACTTACCGATGATCTCCAGGATATCGCCATGTCCCTCCGGATGGTTCCGGTGTCCGGTACTTTCCAGAAAATGAACCGGATTGTCCGTGACATGAAGAAAAAACTGAACAAAGATGTCCGTCTTACAATCATTGGGGAAAATACTGAGGTGGACAAGACTATTGTGGACAGCATCGGAGATCCGATCATGCATATCGTGCGGAACTCTATGGATCATGGAATTGAACCAACTGTGGAAGAGCGTATCGCTGCCGGCAAAGATCCGCAGGCTGAAATCGTCCTTTCTGCTGTCCACACCGGAAGTGAGGTTATCATCTCGGTCAGCGATGACGGCCGCGGAATGGATACGGATGCAATTCTTGCAAAAGCAGAACGCAACGGGCTTCTGACAAAGCCTGCCGGGGAATATACAAAAAAAGAAATTCTTTCTCTTCTCATGCTCCCTGGCTTCTCCACGAATGAATCTGTAACTGAATTTTCCGGCAGAGGCGTCGGAATGGATGTAGTCAAGAAGAATGTGGAAGCTGTCGGAGGTACTATTACGATCACAAGTGAATTTGGAAAAGGAAGCTGTATAACTCTGAAGATTCCTTTGACAATGGCAATCGTTGACGGTATGGAAATTTCTGTCGGAAAATCCATGTTTACAATCCCGATCGCCAATATCCGCCAGTCCTTTAAAGCACAGAAAGAAGATATCATTCTGGATGCAAGCGGCAATGAGATCATCAAATGCATGGATTCCTTCTATCCGATCGTCCGGATTCACGAACTTTACAATATTGAAACAGAAGTGACAAATATTGAAGATGGTATTTTAATCTGGGTAGAGGCAAGTGATAAATCCTACTGTCTGTTTGTTGATGAACTTCTTGGTGAGCAGCAGGTTGTCGTAAAACCTCTTCCTGCATTTTTAAGCAGTTTTAATATCAAGGATTCCGGTATCAGCGGTTGTACGATACTCGGGGATGGAAATATCAGTATTATCCTTGACATCCTGAATCTTTACGGTGTTTCCCATCACCAATATTAATTTTAGACTTGGAGGAATAAATCATGTCAGTAGATATAAACGAAAATACATCAGCAGAGTTATCTGCTGAAGAGGAGAGTTCTCTTTGTACAGAACGTTTTCTCACTTTCAATACAGACGGACTTACCGTCGGTGTCAGTACCAATTATGTAATTGAAATTATAACGAACCATACTATCACAATGCTTCCTCTCGTTCCGGACTATGTAAAAGGAATCATTAATTTAAGAGGACAGATCATTCCTATTATTGATATCCGTCTTCGCATGGGCAAACCCGCCATCGACTATACAAACACAACCTGCATTATTGTGCTGAACATCGATTCTGCCTATATCGGTATCATTGTAGACGCTGTCCAGCAGGTTGTAGATATTGACCGCAGTAAGATTGCCTCTGTACCGGTAGAAAACCAGCAGGAGCTGATTAACGGAATGCTGTCCATGGAGGACCGTTCTGTTATTTTGTTCCTTGACTGCCAGCAATTAACCCAGACATACTAAAAGGAACCGCCACTATGTTGATTATTAATGAAAACGACTTTCAGTTACTTGTCTCATTTGTAAAGAAAAACTATGGAATCGACTTATCTAAAAAGAAACAGCTGATTACCGGACGGCTTTCTAATACAATTCTTTCCATGGGTTTTTCCAGTTTTCACGATTATGTGAATCATCTGGTCAGAAATAAAAAACCGGAAGATATTGAGCTTATGCTGAACAAACTTACAACAAATTATACTTTTTTTATGCGCGAGAAGGCACATTTTGACTATCTGTCAGAAGTAATCCTTCCTTATCTGGTATCCCATAAGAAAGACCGTGTCTTAAGCATCTGGAGTGCAGGCTGTTCTTCCGGAGAAGAGCCATATACTATCTCAATGGTTCTTAAAGAGTTTTTTGGCTCAAAGGCAGCTATGTGGGATACCCGTGTTCTTGCAACAGATATCTCTCCGAATGTTCTGTCTGCCGCTTCGCAGGCTGTATATGACGAAGCATCTTTAAAGGATCTTCCTTCCGGCTGGAAGCAGAAATATTTCCGTTCCACCGGGCAGCATGGTGTCTACACCGTCGCTCCTGAGATCCGTTCCAATGTCATTTTCAGAACATTTAACCTGATGGATCCAATCCGGTTTCGTCTGAAATTTGATATTATCTTTTGCCGTAATGTCATGATTTACTTTGACCAGCCTACAAAAGATGCGCTTGTGAACCGCTTCTATCATGCAACAAACCCCGGAGGCTACCTTCTTATAGGACATTCTGAATGTCTTAACAAAGAGACAACTCCTTACACTTACTTAAAGCCTGCAACTTACCGTAAGCTTTAACTTTTCTGGCTGCTCCTTCTTTCCGGGAGCAGCCTTTTACTTATAAATCTATATTTTTATGAAAGGACAGTGTACTTATCATGTTAACAAAAAAAATAAAAGTATTAATCGTAGATGATTCTTCTCTTTTCCGACAGATGATGATACAGTTTCTCTCTTCGCAGTCTGACATTGAAGTCGTAGGCTATGCGATCAATGCGTACGATGCCAGGCAGAAAATCCCAAAACTGCATCCTGATGTTGTAACTTTGGATGTCGAAATGCCGGGAATGAACGGAATTGAATTTTTAAAGCAGCTTCTTCCATCGAATCCACTGCCAGTCATTCTCGTTTCCTCCCTCAATCTAAGTGTATTTGACGCACTCTCTGCCGGAGCAGTAGATTTTGTCAGAAAGCCGGATATGAGTATGGCAAACTCTAAAAATCTGTTCTTTTCCACACTGCTTTCGAAACTCCGCATTGCTTCCATTTCAAAGGTACGCATCAAAAAACCGGTCGTTTCCGCGCCTCTGCCATCTGTGTCAAAAGCATCTCCGGCATCTCTGAATTCCACAATCATCGGAATCGGAGCATCCACAGGAGGTACGGAAGCAACACTTGCTGTTCTTCAGAAGCTTCCTGCCCAGGTTCCCGGAATCGTAATCACCCAGCATATGCCGGAAGGATTTACAGCAATGTACGCGGAACGTCTGAACCGGATCTGTAAAATCGAAGTACGTGAAGCCAAAAATGGTGATCTGATCCGCCCAGGTCTTGCCCTGATTGCCCCGGGAGCCATGCAGATGGAGGTCATCCACACAGTACGCGGCTATGCGGTACAATGCCACCCAGGCGCAAAAGTCAGCGGTCACTGTCCCTCTGTAGATGTTTTGTTCTCATCTATCGCCAAAAATGTTGCCTGCTCAAAAATCGGGATCATCATGACCGGAATGGGACGGGACGGTGCTGACGGACTTCTGAAAATGCGCCAGAAAGGTGCATTTACAATCGGTCAGGATAAAGAATCGTGTGTTGTGTACGGAATGCCTATGGCAGCTTACAATATCGGCGCAGTCACGATCCAGTCCTCCTGCGAGAATATTCCTTCCGTATTAATGAACCATTTGCGAAAACAATAAAAGTTCATTTTTTTATTATGCTTTCCCCAAGTTTGCCGATAGTTATAATATGGAATATAAATGATATCACCAAGAAACTATTATAAAAAGTAAGGAGTCCTGTATGAAAATAAATACAAACAATCCATTAAAAAATTATTCTGATTTACGGCTTCGTACAAAAGAATCTGCCGTTGTTTCTGCAGGAACAGCTAAAAACCGTAATTTTGACGCGATTACGATTCAGTCAGACCCACGGCAGATTGAAGAGCATACTTTTGGCAGCATGCTCGCACGGGAAGTAATGCGGGAGGCTTCTGTTCCTGCCTCTGAGGAGCGTGTCGCCGACTTAAAACAGCAGATTTCTTCCGGCAGTTACCACATGGATCCAAAAGAAATCGCCAGAAAAATGCTTTTAATTTAGGAGGGACAAAAAATGAACGATTACTCTTCATTCATAGAAGTAATCCGAGAGTTTATCCAGTTGTTTGAAGCCCTGATCCCCATCGAGCAAAAGAAACTTGATTCTGCTGTCCATAATCAGGTTTCTTTTGTTGAAGACTGTATGAATCAGGAGCAGGCTGCTGTTCTCCGGCTTCGCGGACTGGAATTAAAACGCCAGAAAATACAAAAAGATCTGGGCATGGAGCAGCTTACTTTTAAGCAGTTGATCGAGGAAGCTCCGGAAGACGTCAAAGTTTCCCTTATCCCCTTGTTCAATGAACTAAATGAAAAGGTTGCCTTGTTCCGCTCTGTCAGTGACAGCGCAAAAGATACCATTGCCGTGAATCTTCATATGATTCAGTCTGCACTGTCATCCGGTTCAGCCGGAAACAGTACTTACTCTCCTTTCCGGGATAAGGATACGGGAAATGAAACTCATTTTACAAGCAGATCTGTTTAATTAATCAGGAGGAATTTTATATGATACGTTCAACATTTTCCGGTTTCACGACAGCACAGCTTGCCATGGCTGCAAGCCAGCGCGCACTTGATGTTACCGGACAAAACATTGCAAACATTAACACGCCCGGCTACACAAAGCAGCGTCTTGATATCGCCAGTCTCAATACAAAAGGCGCCAGCTTTTATAATTCTGATAATAATATCCGTGTTGGTTACGGCGTCCATATGACTGGTGTTTCACAGCTTCGCGATCCTTTTCTTGATACGCAATACCGGTCACAAATTGGAAAATTAGGAACAACTGACGCACATGCAGCTTCCTTTGAACAGCTTGCTCCTATTTTTGATGAAACTACAAAAGACGGTATTTTATCTGCATTAAATAATATTACCAGTTCTCTTGACAAGCTCAGTTCCCAGGTCGGTAACCAGGAGTTTGATACGATGGTCCGCTCGAACATGCAGATCTTGATCAACTTGTTCCGCGACAATGCAAACCGTCTTGCAGATGTCCGCAAGGATGCGACAAACGGCTTTAAGACAACGGATGTTGCAGATGTCAATGAAATGTTAAAAAATATCGCAAATCTGAATACAAGCATTAAGAACAGCCAGATTCTCGGAAATCCTGCACTGGAACTTCAGGATCAGCGGAATGACCTTTTGGACCAGCTTGCAAGTTATCTGCCGATCTCGGTAAAATATTCTGATCAGGAAGTGGGTCCGGGACAGTTTGTGGAAGTTTTAGATGTGACTTTCACTGCCACAGACGGAACAAAATATTCCCTGATCTCCGATGGAAGCTACGGCTCTCTGGATGCTGACATCAGCGGTCAGCCGGTCAAACTTAGTCTGACAGATTCAAAAGGAAATGCCGGTACTGATATTACTGACCGCCTAAGCGATGGTACGTTAAAAGGATCTTTAGATTTTCTCAATAAATCCGGTGATTTTGATAACTCAGATTTCAAAGGAATCGGTTATTACGAAAAAGCGCTTGATTCCCTCGTGAATGCATTTGCAACAAAATTCAATGAACTGAACCAGAAGAAGGATGCTCAGGGCACTGTTACGGATAAAAATCCTCTGTTTGAAACAACGGATGGATCCACCACCTTTACTGCCTCAAATATAAAAATTGCCGAAGGATGGCTCAACGGAAGTTACGGAATCACAGCCTCCAATGACTATTCAACCGGTGAACTCGGCTCAACCGCTCATGAAAATATTGATGCCATGATCAAAGCCATGGATGAGACTTTAGAATTTAAAGTAGGCAACACAACATTCTTCAAAGGAAGCTTCTACGAATGTTTTAACAATATTTCAACAACACTGGCAATCGACACAAAATCTGCCAATACAATTCTTGAAAATCAGATTTCTGTCTTAAATCAGACTGCGAACTCCCGTGATGCCATTTCAGGTGTCCAGCTTGATGAAGAAGGAATGGATCTGATGCATTACAATCAGTCTTACACTGCCGCTGCAAGGCTGATGACAACTTTAGATGAAGCTTTAGATGTTCTTATTAACAAAACAGGTATTGTCGGACGATAGTCCAGGAGGTTTTATATGCGAATTACTACAAATGCTATTATAAGAAATTACAGATCGAACTTAGGTGCTTCTCTTTCCAATCTGGATTCTGCACGTACAAAAGTAATGACCGGACGTCAGTTTATTTCTGCTGCTGAAAATCCTGGCGCTGCCCTTCGTTCTTCTACATTATATCGAAAATATGCGAGAAATCAGGATTACCTCTCTTCCGTAAAAGATGTACAGTCTTTTCAGGATTCCCAGGAAGATGCCGCTATGCAGATCAACGACCTTGCTTCAACACTCAGTAAGCAGTATGGACTGGAAGCGCTCAACGGAACAAACGGTTCTGCGGATATCCGGAAAACTTATGCAGATGCATGGCGTGGCGCGCAGGAAAGTATGCTTCTGAGTCTGAATGCTACCTATGAAGGGAAATTTGTTTTTTCAGGAAATGACGGTCAGGAGGCCCCATTTAAGCTTGGACCAGACAAGAACGGAAAGCAAACCTTGTTTTATCGTGGAATTGATGTCAATTCTACTGACCCAAAAGACCAGGCTCTTCTTGAAGAACTTTCCAAAGAAGCTTCCTATGTTGATCTGGGATTTGGTATGACAACAGACAAAAATGGGAAAACAGATCCATCCAGCGCCTTTAATACAAGTCTTCCGGGAATTAATCTCGTAGGATATGGGCAGGATGATAAAGGTAATCCTAAAAATATGGTTCTGCTTGCAGGACAGATTGCCGATACACTTGAAACAGAGCCTTTTGACAAAGCAAAATATGAAGAACTTCTCAATTCATTTGACAAAGGACGTACGGATGTTCTGGAGCAGGTAACTACCCTCGGTACAAAGACAGAATTTCTTGAGACAACAAAAGAGCGTCTCGAAACAAATGAGATCAACCTTGCCACACAGATTGACAGCCTTGTCAATGTGGATATGGCAGGTGCGATTACAGAGTTCTCATGGGCTCAGTATGCTTATAATGCAGCCCTGAAAGTCGGCACCAATATTCTTTCACCATCTTTTATCGACTTCATGAAATAAATTAGCAACAAGGGGGAATAGTATATGGAACAACTTTTAAAAATTACTACTGTTCCGATTAAATACGAATTAAAAGTTAACAATGCGCATTTAGAATATCAAAATTCAAAAGCCGAGTTAGAGATCAGACGTCAGGACGGGCATTTATCGATCAAGAGCCGTCCCGTCAAACTAAATATAGATACTTTTGAAGCGCGCAATTCTGTTTCACCTACTTTGGCAACTCTGGTAAAACAGACAGCAAATGAAGGAATCACAGCAGCTTATAATGCTACTGCACAATTTGCCCAGGAGGGAAAACTTATGTTACAAACAGATATTGGAGAAGACGTTCTCGGTCAGATTCTTGAGCAAAGAACCGCCTGCCCAACCGGAGAATTCCAGTTAGGCTTTCTCCCTTCTGCACCTGTCGAATTTGAATATCAGCCTGGTGACCTGACAATCAACTACGAAATGGATAAACTAAACTTTGATCTGAAAATTGCAAATGGTAATTTTGAATTTATCCCCGGTGATATCGAAGTTTCCATTACCCAGCATCCGGATGTTATTATCGATTATGTGGGAGGTCCTCTTTATGTCCCGCCAAGTGCTGACCCGAACTATCAGCCAATCGATGTAAAGGCATAGTTTTCACATTTGCCTGAGAAGGGAGAATTTATTTTGAAGATTAATGCAAAGTATTTCGGAACAGTAACCTACAATGAAAATGATATTTTGTTCTTTCCTAATGGTCTTTTTGGATTTGAAGCCTACACAAAATATTTACTCATTCCATTTGAAGAGGGAGACTGCACAATGT
>JAPFCT010000318.1 GCA_026169575.1 Faecalimonas sp. | reverse complement strand
GTACTATATATAGTGTTAAACTAAGTATGTAATTACTATTTGTGCTATCCGGAAGGATTTATCACACGCAGTTTAAGTTTGCAAGTAAGTCAGAAGTATCCCCATGCCCGGGGCAAGGTCTTCTGGCTTTTTTTATTTTGCAAAACTGCACACACATTGAGAATGAACATTGGTGTCATTCTCTTTTTTTATACCTAAATGCAAAAAGGAGGGAAGGAAAACACCGGATACAAATAAGAATTACAATTTTACACATGCGAAAGGAGAATTTATGAAACCAACGGAAGAAATCAAACAATTAGTGCTTTATCTCAATGAGCAGCGACACGCCTATTACAATGAGAACAGTCCCAATATCAGTGATGCAGAGTATGACCGTCTATTTGACCGCTTGAAGTATCTGGAAGAAAAAACAGGATTCATCTTGTATAACTCCCCAACCCAAACCGTCGGTTATGAACCGGTAAGCGAACTTCCCAAAGTTGTGCATCCGATTCCACTCTTATCACTGGATAAAACGAAACAGGTGCAAGACCTGGTAGCTTTTATCAAAAGGCAGAATATCTTGCTGATGTTAAAATTGGACGGTTTAACAACCAAATTAACCTATGAGAATGGAAATCTGATAGAAGCGGCAACTCGTGGCAATGGAGAACTGGGGGAAGTGATTACTCATAACATTCCCACATATATCAATGTACCTATGACCATTCCTTATAAAAACAGACTGGTTCTAACCGGTGAATCTTTTATTCCCACGAATGTCTTTGAACGACTGAAAAGTACACTCCGTGATGGTAAGGGCGAACCGTACAAAAATGCTCGTAATCTCGCTTCCGGCTCTGTCAGAAGTTACGATCCTGCAAACTGTGCAAACCGCGATGTACACTTTATGGCCTTTAATGTTTTGGAAGGCATGGATGAACTGCCTTTTCCTGATAGCCGTCATGCCAAAATACAGCATTTACAGGAATTGGGATTTGATGTTTGTCCATATTCATTCATCTCCGCCCCAGTTATGGATGAAGAATCTATGACATTGGCGATTGAAACCCTAAAGGGCTATGCGGGGGAAAAGCACTTACCGATTGACGGAATCGTAATCATCTATGACAGTCTCAGCTACTCCAAAGCCTGCGGACGTACCGGACACCATTACAAAGATGGACTCGCCTTCAAATTTGAGGATGAAACTTATGAAACCATCTTGAAAGATATCGAATGGACAACAACACGTTTTGGTGAGATTGCACCGGTTGCCATTTTTGATACGGTTGAAATAGACGGATGTGCTGTTTCCAGAGCCTCTCTTCATAACCTGACATTTATCAAAGAATTGGAACTGTCAGTTGGATGCCGAATTGCAGTCTCAAAGAGAAATATGATTATTCCACATGTAGAGGAAAACCTGGATCGTGGCAGATATGTGGATGCAGTACCGCCTGTATGTCCATGCTGTGGATCGCAGACTCGTATTCATAAAAGAAAAGGCAGCGATAATCGGATTATCGAAACTGTCCATTGTGACAATCCAGCTTGTAGTAGTCAGATTCTCAAGAGGTTCGTACATTTCGTTGGCAAGAAGGCAATGGATATTGAGGGATTATCTGAAGCAACATTGGAAAAATTCCTTACTTTAGGGTATCTTTCATCCTTCATAGACATCTATCATTTGGATCGATACGCGGAACAAATTAAAACGCTGGAAGGGTTTGGTGAAAAATCCTATGCACGACTTAATGCAGCAATCAATGCAAGCCGCAATACCAGTTTTATCCGCTATCTGGTAGCAATGGATATTCCGATGATCGGGCGCACCAAAAGCCGGATCTTGGATCAGGTATTTTGCGGGAACCTTGAAATGTTCCGTAATGCTGCTATTGGCAATTACGACTTTACAAACTTAGAGGACTTCGGAGAAATACTGGATCATAATATCCATGACTGGTTTTCCGATGAAGATAATCTGAAACTTTGGGATGAATTACAAATAGAATTTACATTTGAGAAAAGAGAGGAAGAAACAACCATGATGAAAGAAAACGTATTTACAGGATGCACTATCGTAGCAACCGGAAAACTTGAGAACTTCTCCAGAAATGAGATCAACGATAAGATTTTGGAACTGGGAGCCAAGCCTAGCAGCTCTGTATCAAAGAATACAGACTATGTGATCTTCGGCGAGAAAGCCGGTAGTAAATTGGCAAAGGCTCAGCAGTTGGGTATTAAAACTTTATCTGAAAAAGATTTTCTCGCTATGATCGCTTAAATCGGAGGACTTATTATGAGTACCTATATCGGCGCATTTCACACGTATGGGCTTTTGCTGACAGAAAAACTGGCAGCAACCTTGTTTGAAAATGCAAAAAAGAATTGGAAATTTGATAAACCTGCCTCCTATGAGGAAATCAAAGATTATAAGGATCCCTTGGAATTTATAGAGTATTTGGAAAGTGAGAATGTTGCGACTCGTTTCAGCAACATAGAGTGTTACGAAATCACTCAACTCTACGACAACGAATCTAGTAGTCTGGACAATGTTGCTAAGGAACAACTCTCTCTTATTGAGTTGAAGCATTTTCCTTCGCTCTTTTCCAAACCTTACAACTCTTTCGAGAACATCATAGATGAAGTACAGGATGAACTCTATCACCTTTTACCGAAAAATTTTTCATTCAATGAATATTTGGTAGAGATACAGGGTGTGATTATTGGATAGTTAAATAATGAAACCGGGGCATGGAGACAATTCCATGCCTCTTTTGCAAATACTATTTCACGAAAAGAAAGGAAACATAGCATGATAGAACCAACCTATGAATTGAAATGGAATGACATTACATTTAAAATCGGTCAACATGTACGAACCACTCCTGCCAGCGATTATGCTGGATTAGAAGGCATAATTCTGAAGATCCGTACCGGTGAAGAGAAAGAAACTGACAATCCGACACCTGACATCTACTGTTACTTTGATCTTCCTGAGTCTGAAGCAGACATTCAGAAACTGGAGGAACGATTCTCTTCCCTCTATGATATGCCAAAAAAGCTGGAAGATCTTGCTTTGGATGAAGTGATTATGTCACCGGACGAACTGATTCCTATGCCAGAAGAATCTACTTGCCTTCTTCGTTATATCGGTACTGACGACTGGGCGCGCCCAGTATATCAGGATCAATATGGAAAGTTATGGAAAGACGTAGAACTTGGTGACTTTGAAATTCCTCATTTGCATTCTGCAGTCGGAAATGAATTTGATGGAGAACCGGATATGCCTATCCGGAAACCATTTAAAATTCTAACAGGTAAGCCGAAGAATCCTTATGAAGCTCAGTATATGATGCTTAGCCGTTTACAAAGCGATTGTGAATATTAATTGAAACAATGATGACAATTAACACTCCTGTATCTGAGAAAGAGTAAACAACTACAAATACTTCGAGCCGCCCAGATGGACGGCTCTTTTCATGTCTGTATAACATTTTTTGTGTTCAACAACTATCTTACTTCCAACATTTCGTCAAGCAGAATCAGATAGGAATAGGCTTCTAAATTGACCTTTCTCAAATATTTTAATGAAGCCAGTTCACTATGCATCAACTTTTTATCACTCATTTCATTGGTATCCTCTACCTTTTTATATGTATTTCCTGTCAGCAGACACATAGCCAGATACATGACTCTTACAGCTCGTACAGCAGCAATTTCCGGGCTGTAATTTTCTGCATAAATATGTCCTCGCAGATCACGAATCCCTTTTACATAAAGCGGATATTCCTTTGCACCTATCTTTCCACGCGATGCAATACAAAATGCGGCATCAAAGGTATCCCACAGGCAATCCTGTGCCGTAGCATTGATGCCTCTGTATGCGATTTCTGCCTGAGCAATACGCTGGTATGTCGGAAGGATTTTACTGCTGTCCGTAAAAATCTCCAACAGTGAAACGACATCATAAAACTGTTTCATCACTTCCATATCTTTCCCCACATTCAATGGAATTCCTGTTGTATGTGGAGCGAAAGCAGTCAATTTGTCCGCCAGTATACAATCGGCGCTTGGAAGTTCTACGGAAAGATACTTAGGCTCTGTCAGTAACAGATCATTTCTGATTTCTTTCCTTACTACTTCAGCATAATGGTTTTCTTCAAATAGTACATCCAGCAAAATATAAAATGGTTTATGGTTAATCGGAGAGTCGTAAGTGAATTTAAAATGCCGCTTTACGATATTATTTTTCCCAACTCGCTTTTGCTCTTCCATGTCTCGGAATGGGAAAATCTCCGAAACCTTTTTCAAATAATCATCCAAGTCTGTCTCCGGATGCACAATAATATCAATATCCGTAGATAATCGCCGCGGCGAATCCATAAGAAGCATCAGGCAAGTTCCACCTTTAAAGATGAACGGCATCTCTACACGCGCCAAGGCTTCCAGTAAACCAAATGCGTAGACTGCCCGTTCTAAAAGGACCGGATCCCTGCGGCTGCTCTGCTGAAGATTTCGGATATGTTCCTCTGTAAAATTTTCTCTTTTGAGCATATTCTTACCTCTTTATTCGTAATGTTATCGTTGTTTGTTCTGCAATGAATGTTCGTATTCTTTTCTCAGCATTGCGACGAGCCGCATAGCGGAAAAGGCAGCTTTCATCTATGATATACCGTAAAAATGCATCCTCGTAAATTGTTGGAAGTTCGCTCTCTCCAATAGATTCAAGCCATAAGGATTCCGTCAATAGATCCACAAGCAGTTTCTCCAGTCTTGCCTTCCAAGGTTCCTTTTTACTTCTAGGTGCCTCTGTGGTTAATTTCTGGATGACAATCATATTTTCTGACCAATATTGATGGAATAACTCCACACTCGGATTCAGCAATACTTTTCCCGGATATTTTTCCTTTAAAGTCTCAAAAACAAACTCCTTCAGATCATCCTCTACTGAAAGAAACAGAATATTATGTGCAATCTGATGGTTCACAAATTCGTTTATCTGGATAAGCTCTGTAATCGAAAATTCCAAAAAAGGATGATTCGTCTTCATTATATCCGCAACATCTTCAGCAAGCTGTGAATAAGTATAATCATAACTAGCTTCCTCATTTACAGGAATACAGTATGCGTTTCTTCCCACACGAGCAATTTTTCCTTCATCCAACAATTTATTTAATTCTTTTTTGAATACAGAAGAACTCATACAAATTCCATCTGACACAAAAGCATCTCTTAAATCTGTTCTGTTAAAGCTGACTCTGTTATTCAGGTAATCTGTCCAACACATATTTTCCACCACCTTATCGTAGCATTTCGGCAGTAATTTGATTTTATTGCCGTTTTGCTATCATCATTATATGCCTTTCTCTTTTTAAAAGTCAATAGCATTTCGGCAGTAACCTAACTCTACTGCCGAAATGCTACCTTTATTTATTATCTCACTTTTTTTGAAAAATATGTATTTAGAAGCAGAAATACCGCCTGGCACACTCCGTTGCTCATAAATGTTTTTCTCTCAAACATTCTAGCCGTTCTTTACTTTTTTCATGCTTAACCATAATGATTCAAACCGCCTCTCCCTGATGAGACTCTAAAAACGTCCAAGCTGTATCTACAAATTTTACATTGTCTCCTTCTGTCTCATAGATTCTCCACAATGCTTTATGAAGTTCCTCTTCGCACATTTCGCTTGTATTGCATTGTTCCTTCACCATGCGGATGAATGGATAAATCATCGTTGCGCGAATATTTTTGCCGGATTTTAGCAAATCCCCTTCCATCTGATATGCCTCATACAGACACTCCAAAGTAATCCTGAGATCTGTCACAACCGCATACGCTGTTTCTCCACATATTTTTCTTTTCAGCGCTTCCATTTATGCCTCCTACATCCGTACTGTAAGTCCCGACAGTTTTGCAATAGGCAGACCAACCAAATACCAGTCGTCTCCCATTTCAATTCTGACCGGAACCCAGGTATTGTTTATTTTTACATCAAAGCATTCTCCACAATGTAATCCGCCATAAAACGAATCCATTCCAAATCGAATATCATACCGTCCACTCTCTGGATCAAAAAATAAGGTTCCCTCTGTTCTGTTGCTCATATTGCATCCTCCCATCTTTTTTTCTCTTCATATAATAATTATCAATTTATTTCTGAAATTGGACAAACTGAGGAAATTTCTCAAAAAAATCTTTCCGGTAACGATAAAACGTAGAAGCTGTAAGCCCCAGTTCTCTCTGAAGTTGCGTCGGCGTCACCTCCTTTTCTATCACCCGCAGAAATTCCTGATTGAACTTTTCTGATTCTATGGCTCGTGGTCTTCCCACTTCATCCCATTCACCTCGAAGTTTCTTTGCCTCCATCCCTTCCCTTTGACGCTTCTCTTTTTTCTCCATCTCCGCCTGTGCCAAAGATGCATAAATCTCAATCAATACATTGTTGATCGTCTCTATCATCAGCCTTGCTAAAGCGTTGTCCATCTGTGACAAATCAATCAGCGTAGTCGGAAGTTCCAATACCATTACCCGTACTCCCTTGTCTTTTAAACTTTGTAGCTGCTTTAAAATTTCCTGCTTATTTCTTCCCAACCTGTCAAGCTCTGTGATAATCAGCGTATCTCCTTCTCGTAAAACATCTTCAACCAGAACCGTGTATCGTGGTCTGTCAAAGTTTTTTCCTGTCAGCTTATCTGTGAAAATTCCTGCCAGTTTTATATTCTGACTCTCACAGAATCTCTGAATTTCTATGAGCCCACGATCCAAATGCTGTTCTTTGGTACTGGTCCTGTGATATCCGTAATATGCCATCTCTCTTCCTCCTATACATTCCCAAAAAGTTCACAAATCTTTTGGCATATCCCAAAACTCCATTTATATACTTTCTGAGAGTAAAAAATAGGCTTCGCCTATTCAGCTCCCCTTCCCCTCAATCTTGAGGGGTTAGGGGGTTTCTTT
>JAPFCT010000028.1 GCA_026169575.1 Faecalimonas sp. | reverse complement strand
GCAAAGCAGGAACTGATCGACGGCGGATGGACATTAAATGAGAGCGGCGGCGAATTTGTAGAAGGAACCGATAAGATCCGTTATAAAGAGGTGGACGGAGAACTGATGCCTCTGATCATCAAATGGGCATACAGAGAGGCAGAAGATACAAATCTCTACAACACTGTGATCCCACCGGAAGCTGAGAAGATTGGTATGAAGCTTGAAGGAACAAAAATGGATTTCAACCAGATGATCAATCATCTGAACCGTGAAGGCGTAGAGCCTACATACCATGTATTTACCTGTGGAGTGGTATTGCCGGAGCTGAGTTCGTGGTGGTACTTCTTTGATGATGCGCCGGAACATATGGGACTTTGGAATTACTATCGTGTAAGTGATCCGGAATTAAAGGGAATTACTGCGCAGATGAAAGAAGTTGAGCCGGGAGATACCGAAACATTCCGTAAACTGTTTGTTGACTTTGAGAAAGAGATCAACAAAGAAATGCCGGGTGTTGTTCTTGCAACGGGAACTGATTATTGGTTCTATAATCCGAAATTAAAGAATTTCGTTCCACGTGCATATGACAACTGGTGGGGATTTGTTCTGGATGCATATATTGAAGAATAATTTGCAGCAGAGCAGAAAAAAGAACTGAATAAATAAGAAAAGATAAAAAATATCGGTGCAGGAATCAATGGAATGCACCGATATTTTTGTATATATGGATATAGTAAAAATAATATACTGATAATAAATAGAAAATAAAATAAAAAATATTATATAGATAAAAAATAATATTATATTGCAAAAAATTATAAAAATATGGTACAGTTTTATAAAATATAAAACGAGACAAGGGAGGAATCATCATGAAAAAGAAAGTAGTTGCATGCCTGCTTGCAGGAACGATGGCAATGTCACTGACAGCCTGCGGAGGAGGCGGAGTCAGCAGTAATTCTTCTTCCGGAAAGGAAGACAGCAAGGAAAGCGCTGCTGACGAGGAAGTTGGAGTAGAACAGACGGCAGATCCGCAGGCGCCGCCGGAAGATGCGCCGGTGGGCGGAAAATTTGTGGTACAGATCACACCTGGTTCTTTATCCCCGGATATGATGGACGGATGGTCTGCAAATGCTACGAATACCGGATTTATCCGACTGATGAATGGTTATGGACTGACAGAGCTGAAAAGAGACCGTGTGCAGGACTGGAACCCGGTAGTTGTAAAATCACATGAAGAGAAAGAAAATGAAGATGGATCCAAGACTTATACGATAGAGATTAATGACAATCTGAAATGGAACGATGGATCTAAAATTACCGCAAAGGATTATCTTTTTGGAATCATGATGCGTTCTTCTAAACAGTTCGCAGAATGTGAGGGAGATGCGACCGGAGGAAGCACAATGGTCGGATTCGATGATTTCCGAGATGGAGCAAAAAAGGAATTTACCGGACTTCGTCTTCTTGGAGAATATGAATTTTCACTGACGGTTGCCGCAGAGAATCTTCCAAACTATTATGAGCTGATCGATATCGGATTTACACCGGAACCGATGGCAGCGATCGCACCGGAGACTGATATCCTCGATGACGGAAACGGATGTTATTTCAATGACAAATATACAACAGAAGTATTGAGAAAAACATTGCTCGATCCGGAAACCGGATTCCGTTACAAGAGACCGGTTGTCTGCGGACCATATCAGCTGAAAAAAGTAGATCTTGGTACCGAGACGGTTGAGATTGAGATCAATGAAGAATTTCTTGGAACAATCGATGGAACGAAGCCACATGTGCAGACGATCATTTCAAAGCCGGTTGCAGTGGAAACATGGAGAGATGAGTTTGAGAAAGGAACGGTTGACTTCTTTAATACATCAAAAGGAGAGACGATCGATTCGACTCTGACAAAGATCGAAGATGGTTCCCTGAAAGCAAACTATGGAATCGTACCGCTTGACAGTGTCAGCGAATTTATGTTTGCATGTGACTTTGGAGCATCTCAGTTCCCGGAAGTGCGCCGTGCATTTGCCTACATCCTTGACCGTGATGAGATGAACAAGCAGCTCAGCGGTGGGTATGCGAACGTTGTAGACTGTGTGGCAACGGAAGCGATGGGAGATTACCAGGCGACAAAAGATCAGTTAGAAAGCGAACTGACACATTATACATATGACATTGACAAGGCAAAGCAGGAACTGATCGACGGCGGATGGACATTAAATGAGAGCGGCGGCGAATTTGT
>JAPFCT010000342.1 GCA_026169575.1 Faecalimonas sp. | reverse complement strand
TCAATCCGCATTGCACCCCGCATTTTTTTGCCAACCCTCTGTTTTTCCCAGATTTTCAGACAAACTCATGTATCTGCGGGCTGCTTCACAATACAAGTAACATAATGTGTCCCACAGCCTTTTTATCTGACAGCAAAAACACCTGCCAAACAGCAGTCTCTTGTCCGGCTGTCCCGCAGGTGTTTTGCTTTTTTCATTTTTTCTCTACTGGAAATATGCCTTGTGACTGTTATACGATCCCCTGCGCATTCATTGCGTCGACTACTTTCTCAAATCCCGCAATATTTGCGCCTGCCACATAATTCCCTTCTACACCGTATTTCTTTGCAGCATCTGCCATATTGTGGCAAATGTTGACCATGATCTCTTTCAGCTTACTGTCCACCTCTTCAAAAGTCCAGCTTAACCGCTCACTGTTCTGGGACATCTCAAGCGCTGATGTCGCAACACCACCTGCATTGGCTGCTTTTCCCGGTGCAAAGAGTACGCCGCTTTTCTGAAGATATTCTGTAGCTTCCATTGTTGTCGGCATGTTTGCACCTTCCGCAACTGCAATACAGCCGTTTTCTACAAGCATCTTCGCATCTTCCAGATGCAGTTCATTCTGTGTCGCACATGGGAGGGCTATATCCACTTTTACGGACCAGACCCCGGTTCCTTCATGGTACTCGGCATTTGGACGATAGTCCGGGTATGCTGTCAGACGCTCGCGCTTCACTTCTTTGATTTCTTTTAATGCGGCTACATCAATTCCATCTGGATCATACACCCATCCGGTGGAATCGCTGACAGTCACAACTTTTGCTCCTAACTCCTGCGCTTTCTCAGTAGCGTAGATTGCCACGTTTCCTGCACCGGACACTGCCACAGTCTTACCTGCAAGCTCGATTCCATTAAGTTTTAACATTTCTTCCGTCAGATATAAAAGTCCATATCCGGTCGCTTCTTTTCTGGCAAGCGATCCTCCGTAACTTAATCCCTTTCCAGTCAGCACGCCTTCATAGACACCGCGGATTCTCTTATACTGTCCAAACAGATATCCGATCTCTCTTGCACCGGTTCCGATATCCCCTGCCGGCACGTCTGTATCTGCTCCGATATATTTGTATAATTCTGTCATAAAGCTCTGGCAGAAAGCCATCACTTCCCGGTCTGATTTTCCTTTCGGATCAAAATCAGCTCCTCCTTTTCCTCCACCGATCGGAAGTCCGGTCAGAGAGTTCTTAAATACCTGCTCAAATCCCAAAAACTTGATGATTCCAAGATTTACAGACGGATGCAGACGAAGTCCCCCCTTGTATGGTCCGATCGCACTGTTGAACTGCACACGGTATCCGGTATTTACCTGTACCTGACCCTTGTCATCTACCCACGGCACACGGAATTTGAACTGGCGCTCCGGCTCTACCAGTCTCTCAAGAAGCGCTTCTCTTCTGAATTTCTCTTCATTTGCTTCCACCACAATTCTGAGAGATTCCAGTACTTCCTTTACCGCCTGATGAAATTCCGGCTCTGCCGGGTTCTTTCTCACTACTAACTCAATGACTTCATCTACATATGACATCTTCATTACCTCCTGCTATAATATAAAATCAGCCGCACAGAAAAACTCTGCGCGGCTTCCTTGCCTTATTTACTTTGACATTATAATGTTATGCACTGGGAAAGTCAAGCAGTTTTCTACTTTACCTGCCCTTTTTTGATTTTTATTTAAAGTACGCAACACCTGATTCAAAGATCTTCAGATCCTGCTCTCCGTAAATATTGACTGCAACTGATTTTCCTCTTCGTTCAGAGTGAGCCATCTTACCAAGCACACGTCCATCCGGGCTTGTGATTCCTTCGATCGCACAGTAGGAACCATTCGGGTTCCACTCTTCATTCATCGTCACAGTTCCATCAAGATCACAGTACTGTGTTGCCACCTGACCGTTTGCAAAGAGCTGTTCTAACATCTCTTTGGAAGCTACAAAGCGTCCTTCCCCGTGAGATGCCGGGTTTGTATAAACTCCTCCAAGCTCTGCCTGCTGCAGCCATGGTGATTTATTTGTTACGACCTTCGTGTATACCATCTTGGAAATATGACGTCCGATCGTATTGTATGTCAATGTCGGAGACTTCTCTGTCTGTCCGCAGATCGTCCCGTATGGCACAAGACCAAGTTTGATCAATGCCTGGAATCCATTGCAGATACCAAGAGCAAGTCCGTCACGCTCATGCAGTAATTTTTCTACAGCTTCTTTTAACTTCGCATTCTGGAATGCTGTCGCAAAGAATTTTGCAGAACCGTCCGGCTCATCTCCGGCGCTGAATCCACCTGGGAACATGATCATCTGTGACTGTGCGATTGCCTTCTCAAACTCTGCCACAGAGTCGCGGATATCTTCTGCATTTAAGTTTTTAAATACTTTTGTGATCACCTTTGCCCCTGCACGCTCAAATGCCTTCTTGCTGTCGTACTCACAGTTTGTACCTGGGAATACCGGAATGAAGACTGTAGGCTGTCCGATCTTATGTGTGCAGATATGGATATCACTTGTGCGATACAGTCCATTTTCGATCACTGCCTTTTCAGATGCCGGCTGCACATCGATTTTCTGCATCGTTTGTTTCTCTTCTGAGACAGTCGGGAATACACTTTCCAAAGTTCCTTTCCATGCTGTCACTGCTTCCTCCAGACCGAGATTCATTTCTCCGTAAGAGATTGTTCCATCTGCTGTCACTTCTCCGAGAAGTGTGTAAGCGATTGAAAGTTCTCCAAGCTTTTCTGCTGGAACCTCTGCGATCAGATCCCCGAATGCCGGTGCAAACAGTTCTCTCTTATCAATCGTTTCTTCCAGTCTGACACCCATGCCATTTCCGAATGCCATCTTGCTTACTGCCGAAGCGATTCCATGTCTGTCAAGTGCGTAAGCAGAAACAATCTTCCCACTGTGGATATCTTCTGTAAATTTTGCATACTGCTCTTTTAAGCTTTCATATACCGGAAGCTCATAGTGATCCTGCTCCATGCGAAGCCATACTAATTTATT
>JAPFCT010000159.1 GCA_026169575.1 Faecalimonas sp. | reverse complement strand
TACTCGGTTCATGTAACAATGCCTGCACCAATCCTACCCTCCGTTTCATTCCACCCGATAGTTGCTTATTCTTTTTATTTTGATGCTCTAACAATCCTGTTTTTTCTAAATAAAAATCAATTTGTCTAGTATATGCTTTCTTCTCCATGCCACACATAATACCTACGTATTCCAGTGATTCTCGCACAGTCATATTAGGGTAAAGTCCCAACTCTTGTGGCAGGTATCCTATTTGCTTTTTAATTGCCTCATAATTTTTGCGTTCCAGTTGCAGACCATTGATTTTTACTTCTCCTTCTGTTGGCGTAAGAAGTGTTACTAAAATTTTCATCAATGTTGTTTTACCTGCCCCATTTTCGCCTAATAACCCATAAATACCATGCTCGATAGATAAATTGATATTATTTAAACTTTTTATCCCTTTTTTATATTCCATTACTAAATTTTTAATCTCAATTCCCATACTGCTTCCATCCTTCCTTTTTATGATTTTACATATCGGATTTAACGAAAATTCTTTACAATGAAAATATTATGGTGTTCTCCCTTCAGCTTTGTTTCCATCCTTTTCTTTGCTTTGGTTGTCGCTGAATTAAAAACACATTAAATCCAAACAGCAACACACCAATCATTACATACATTCCTCTGCTCAAATAATATGGCAATAAAGTTCCATCTTGTGCCTCTGAACTATATAGCAAAAATAATTGAAAACATTCTGGCAGTTTATTCATAACAGAAGATGTCATAGCCAACCACAAAATCAAAACTCCACTAATGCCAGCACCTATACTCTGTGCTAAATTTGTTAATGTAAATCCAATACTTCCCATGAAAATCATGCTTGCCAAAGTAGCTAGCATTGTATGAGCATATAAAATCATTTCTGGTATTGCTGAAGTATACACTGGCTGATACCAAAATATAAATCCCCAGTAGCCTACTGCTACTAATATGAAGAGATAAATTAAACAAATTATGTTTCTTTTCGTTACAGATAAAAGCTTTTTCTGAAGACAATAGCGGTAATAGCAGTCTATACGCCCACCTGTAAACTCTTGATAATAAGTATCTGCAAGAAAGATTCCGGCAAGCAATGCCATATATGTTTCTAATGGCGCAATAATTTCGGTAATTGATTGTATTGGTCTTACCAATATGATAATTGTTACGAATAAAAATGAGTAAACTACCTTATACAACGGTAATGCAATTTTTATTTCATATTTCATATAGATCGCCTTCTTTCCCATATTTTCACACTTCCCATCAGTGCAAAAAAGGTCACTAACAACAGAAAGAAAATATTAAACATACCGCCTTTCGGAAATTCATTTGCACCAAACAATAACGGAAAACGAATAAATATCGCAAATATCTTTGCCTGATAATGGTATCCATGCCAACTTCCCAATACTGAATCATAAGAACCTATATTACAATACAGATAGTATAAAAGCATTGCTGGTATTGCAGGAATGGTGTTACAAAACAGAAGAGAAATCAAAATTATTAAACTTCCGGCTGCTAATATACCAGGTACATGGAACAACAAAACAGTTACCCAAAAATCGGCAAAATGAACACTTAATCCATGTGCTATTCCTGCTTTCATAGTCAGAAGATTCATAATCAATGTCAATGGCATTGTCGCCCCGAATACTACACCTAGCCCTGCTACTAGTTTTGCTCCTAAAAATGTAATTGCAGATAATGGTTTTGCATGGATCAATGTATAAATGTCTTTTTTCATATCTTTATACAACAGCAATACAAACACAAGTATAGCAAACAAGATAGAACTAATTCCGAGATAATCTGCATATTTATATGCCACCTCTTTTGTGTAAGCTTTCTTTCCATTCACACCAAAGGTTTCCTGCAAATAGACATCCATTTCTTCTCTTGTTGCTGAATGATATGATCTTTCCATAAACATACTTCTAACGCCTGCAATTCCATATTGCTCTTTAAAATAAGCTGCAATATCCAGGATTTCCCATTCCTTTACCTTTTTGATTTCTGCCGCAGCTTCTTCTTTCGTAAAGCCATAGTCTGTAACCAAATATTCCTGCAAGGTACCTAACGTAGTTTCATATAATTCTTCCTTCGGTGTCGGAATATATCCATCAATCACATCTCCCCCATCTGAATATATTATTTCTGCATCAGGTTTTTGGAGATGATTATAAAAGTTCCAATATGGACTTACTCGCCAAAATACAATTCCAGCCATCAACAATGCACCGAGATAAATAATCGGATTACGCAATAAAAAACTAAACTCTTTTTTAATCAATTTGCCATTCATAATATTCGCCTCCTTCTTTCTATCTTTACCTTATCGAATAAATGACTACAAAAAAACAAGATCCGGAAAATTCCGAATCTTGCTGTCTATTTTATTTTAAATTGTGCTTTTACAACTGCCCCACCAGTCCCATAATTTCCAATACTTAATTTGCCTCCATGCTTTTTACATAAATTCTCGCATAAATATAATCCTATACCATAATGATCTTCATCACCTTCTTTCCATTCGTGGTAGAAGGCTTTCTGCGCAGATTTCAGTGCTTCTTTAGAAAAACCGACACCATCATCATATATATTCATATGTAACCACGATTCTATATCTATCAGCTCCAATCGTATAGACGTTTTTGCATAGCGCATACCATTTGCAGCTATATTTTCTAAAACCTCTAAATATATATCTAAATCCAGTTTTATTTGCTCCTGCTGTATGTTTTCCTGTATAGAGTATCTTTTTCCATATTTTTCCGCTAAAGTATTCAATATTAACTCTGACTTTCTAATAATTATGGACTTATCAAGCAGTTCTGGAGTTATTTTACGTTCATCCAAATGATTAATCTCTTTCATTGTATCTGCAAATATTTCAATTCTTTTTGTCTGATCTGCCAATTCTTGTAATGTTTCCATGATTTTGTCTTTGGATAATCTGTCTTCTGGATAATATCGGTTCAAATACTCTACATATCCTTTCAGTAC
>JAPFCT010000230.1 GCA_026169575.1 Faecalimonas sp. | reverse complement strand
CTTTTAAGGAAGATCTGGGAGCAGATTCACTTGATCTGTTCGAGATGGTCATGGCTTTTGAGGAAGAATTTGGAAGAGAGATCCCGACAGAAGATTTAGAACAGCTGACAACGATCGGGGCAGTTGTTGCATATTTAGAGAAATAGAAAAGACAGGAAAAGGAAAGGTGTCCGTATGAGAACAGATGTGACGAAACTACTTGGAATTGAATATCCGGTCATTCAGGGAGGAATGGCATGGGTGGCAGACTACCATCTTGCAGCCGCAGTATCAGAGGCGGGCGGTCTCGGGCTGATCGGAGCGGCGAGTGCGCCGGGCGAATGGGTGAGAGACCAGATCAGGAAGGTGAAGGAGCGGACGAAAAAGCCGTTCGGAGTCAACATCATGCTGATGAGTCCATACGCGGATGAAGTAGCAAAAGTCGTGGCGGAGGAAGGCGTGAAGGTTGTGACGACCGGAGCCGGGAATCCGGAAAAATATATGAAGCTGTGGAAAGATGCGGGCATCAGAGTCATTCCGGTCGTGGCATCGGTTGCGCTGGCAAAGAGAATGGAGCGGTGCGGTGCAGATGCGGTTGTGGCAGAAGGATCAGAGGCGGGGGGACATATCGGAGAGAATACGACGATGGTCCTCGTACCGCAGATCGCAGATGCCGTTTCAATCCCGGTGATCGCAGCCGGGGGGATCGCAGATGGGCGCGGTGTGGCGGCGGCATGGATGCTTGGGGCATCTGCCGTGCAGGTCGGTACACATTTTGTTGTGGCAAAAGAGTCGGCCGTGCATGAGAATTATAAGAAATGTATTATCAAAGCAAAAGATATTGATTCAAAAGTAACCGGAAGAAGTACCGGACATCCGATCCGTGTACTGAGAAACCAGATGACAAAAGAATATCTTCAGATGGAAAAGGAAGGAGCTTCCTTTGAAGAACTGGAAAAGCTTACGCTCGGAGCGCTTCGAAAGGCAGTCGTGGAAGGCGATGTAGTCAATGGAAGTCTGATGGCAGGTTTAAGTGCAGGACTTGTCAAAGAAGAACTAAGCTGTAAAGAGCTGATTGACAAACTGATGACAGAAGCAGAAGCGTGCCTGAAAGGAGCAAAAATTGATGGGTAAAACAGCATTTATTTTCCCGGGACAAGGTGCACAGAAAACCGGGATGGGAAAAGATTTTTATGAACAGAGTCAGACCGCGGCAGAACTTTATGATGCGGCTTCTGAACGGTTGAAGGATGAGATGGAAATAGACATCAGAACACTTTGTTTTGATGAGAATGATAAATTAGACCAGACTGCCTATACCCAGGCAGCGCTTGTGACAACCTGCCTTGCGATGGCGAGGGTGTTGGAGGAAAAAGGGGTACATGCAGATGTGACTGCAGGGTTAAGCCTCGGGGAATACTGCGCGATCGCGGCGGCAGGCGGAATGTCTGAGCTGGATGCAATCTGGGCAGTGAGGAAAAGAGGCATTCTGATGGAGGAGGCAGTTCCGGCAGGGGTCGGTGCAATGGCGGCCGTTCTTGGACTTTTGCCAGAGCAGATCGAGGAAGTGACCGGACAGATAGACGGCGTCAGTGTGGCGAATTACAACTGTCCGGGACAGACCGTGATCACTGGCAGGAGCGAGAGTGTTGCGGCGGCAAAAGAGAAACTGACAGCATGCGGTGCAAAGCGGGTGCTTCCGTTAAATGTCAGCGGGCCATTCCATTCACCGATGCTGAAAGAGGCAGGAGAAAAACTGGCAGCGGTGCTGGATGAAGTTACCTTTCATGAGTTGCAAGTTCCGTATGTGACAAATGTGACGGCGGAACCGGTCACAGATATCTGCCGGACAAAGGAACTTCTGAAGACGCAGGTGGCATCTTCTGTGCGCTGGCAGCAGAGTATGGAGCGGATGATTGCAGATGGTGTGGATACGTTCATTGAGATCGGACCAGGGAAAACACTGGCGGGATTCTTAAAGAAAATCGACAGAACTGTCCGGGTTATGAACGTGGGCAGCATCGAAGATGTGGATAAAGTGGTCGCTGTAATGGGCGCATGTGGAGCAGTTTAGAGAAAGCGCTTTAGAGAGCAGGACTTTGCGGAGATTTGAGAGAAAACTCTTTTAGAAGTCAGGGCTTTGTGGAGATTTGAGAGAAAACTCTTTTAGAAGCCAGGGCTTTGCGGAGGGTTAAGAGAGATTTGATAGAAAGGAAATGGAAAATGTCGTGTAGCTGATGAAGGGATCCGGCGGGAATGGAACCGCTTACGGCATTTCAGATGTGGGAAAATGGATAGAAAAGAAGAAAAAAAGGATGGAAGAAGCGGACAGCAGGGGATGCTTTTGGGAAAAGTTGCGGTTGTGACCGGAGCTTCCCGCGGGATCGGCCGTGCGATCGCTCTGGAATTTGCCCGCAGGGGCGCGACTGTTGTGATCAATTATAATGGTTCCAGAGAGCGGGCGCAGGAAGTGCAGGCGCAGATGGAAAAAGAAGGGCATGAGGCGGTTCTGATGCAGTGCGATGTGTCGGATTTCCAGGCATGCGAAGCATTTTTCAAAAAGGTAACCGGGCAGTTCGGTAAAGTGGATATCCTTGTCAACAACGCAGGGATTACGAAAGACGGACTTTTGATGAAGTTGTCCGAGGAGGATTTTGACAGCGTGGTCGATACAAATCTGAAAGGAACGTTTCACTGTATGCGGTTTGCCTCCAGACAGATGATCCGACAGAAAAGCGGAAGAATCATCAATCTGTCTTCGGTATCCGGCGTGATGGGAAATGCAGGACAGACAAATTATGCGGCATCGAAGGCGGGAGTGATCGGACTGACGAAAGCGGCGGCGCGGGAACTGGCTCAAAGAAATGTGACGGTCAATGCGATCGCGCCGGGATTTATCCGGACGGATATGACAGAGAAACTTCCGGAGCGTGTCAGAGAAACAGCGGCGGCACAGATCCCGATGGGACATTTTGGATCTGTGGAAGATATCGCGTATACCGCAGCATTTCTCGCATCGGAAGAAGCGGCTTATATTACCGGGCAGGTTCTCTGCGTGGACGGCGGAATGGCAATGTAGAAAATGAGGGAGAGCAGCATGAAAAGAAGAGTAGTTGTGACAGGATTAGGAGCAGTGACTCCGATCGGAAATAACGTGGAAGCATTCTGGGACGGGATCAAAGCGGGAAAGGTCGGGATCGGACCGATCACAAAGTTTGATACGACAGAGTATAAAGTAAAGCTGGCAGCGGAAGTAAAAGGATTTGTGGCAAAGGAGCACATGGATTTTAAGGCGGCAAAGCGGATGGAATTATTTTCACAGTATGCGGTAGCGGCGGCAAAAGAAGCATGTGCAGATGCGGGACTTGAGATGGAAAAGGAAGACCCGTACCGGGTAGGCGTGATCGTAGGATCCGGGATCGGAAGCCTTTCCACTGTCGAGAAAGAATATCAGAAGATACTGGAGAAAGGGCCTTCGCGAGTGAATCCGCTTATGGTTCCGCTCATGATCTCCAATATGGCTGCGGGAAATGTGTCGATCCACACCGGGGCAAAGGGAAAATGTACAAGTGTCGTCACAGCATGCGCTTCCGGGACACATTCCATCGGGGATGCATTCCGCGCAATCCAGTATGGCGATGCGGATGTGATGTTTGCAGGAGGAAGTGAAAGCTGTGTCTGTCCGACCGGGATTGCAGGATTTACGGCGCTGACGGCTCTGACAACCGCGGAAGATCCGCTCCGTGCATCGATTCCGTTTGACAAGGAGCGCAGCGGATTTGTGCTCGGGGAAGGAGCCGGGATCGTTGTCCTGGAAGAACTGGAACATGCAAAGACCCGGGGCGCGAAGATTTATGCGGAAGTGGCAGGGTACGGCTGTACCGCCGATGCATTTCATATCACTTCCCCGTCAGAGGACGGCAGCGGAGCAGCGAAGGCAATGCAGCTTGCGATGGAAGAAGCCGGGGTCTTGCCGGAGGAAATCGATTATATCAATGCGCATGGGACGAGTACACACCACAATGATTTATTTGAGACGCGGGCAATTCTTATAGCGCTCGGAGATGCGGCAGGCGGCGTAAAAGTCAATTCCACAAAATCGATGATCGGGCATCTGCTCGGAGCAGCAGGCGCAGTGGAATTTATCACCTGCGTGAAATCCGTCGAAGAAGGATTTATCCACCAGACAGCAGGAACGACAGAACCGGATGAAGCATGTACGCTTGATTATGTGATCGGAGCTCCGGTGCATCAGGAAGTGCGCTGTGCCATGAGCAACTCGCTCGGATTTGGCGGTCACAATGCGACACTTCTGATCAGAAAATTTAGCGAATCAAAGAGGTAGGACATATGGAAACAGAACAGTTGATCCAGCTGATCCAGGCAGTAGCTGCCTCGGGGCTGACACATTTTAAATATGAAGAAAAAGGAATCAAACTGGTACTTGGAAGAGAAGAAACAGCAGGAGTTTTGAATAAGGCGCCAGAAAATGCGAATTTCGGGACTGGCTTTGCGGGGCATCGCGTACCGGAAACGGCAGGAGGCGGCCTGACAGCTGAAGAAATGCAGACGATGCCGCAGCAGGAAATGCAGAAGCCATCCAAAGATCCGGCCATAGCAGTGGAAGCTGCCGCGCAAAACAGTGCAGAACAGAAGGAAGAAGGTGTCATTGTCACATCTCCGCTTGTCGGAACATTTTATGAAGCGCCGGCAGAGGGGGAGGACCCTTATGTGAAAGTGGGAGATGTAGTCGCAAAAGGACAGATGCTTGCGATCGTTGAGGCAATGAAGCTGATGAATGATATTGAAAGTGATTTTGAAGGAACTGTGGCTGAGATTTATGTGACAAACGGGGAGGCCGTCTCCTATGGACAGCCACTGTTCCGGATTGT
>JAPFCT010000225.1 GCA_026169575.1 Faecalimonas sp. | reverse complement strand
TCCGTACACTCACTTTTTGGATCCGCGCTGTAAATATTGACATGATTTAAATCCCCGCCTCTGTCTGTAAATGCCGGAAAGAGAAAGCCGCATTCCGGTTTTCCAGGCTCATAGCTGCCAAAAATCGGGCAGACTGCACAGATCAGATACTCAAACATTTCTTCGGATTCCCCTAACCGCTCCTTGTCTGCCCCCTTTGCTGGAATGTCATAGCGGTCGTGAAACATATAAATAGCATATTTCGAATCTATATAATAATTCTCCATTACCACGTCATAAAAAGTTTCCATCAGCGCATCATTTTTCAGACCACACTGGCGCAGTCCCATCAGAAGCTGCCACATGCTGCCTGCCCTTCTCGCTTCCGGATCAAATGAAAATTGTTTCAGATTCACGTTCGTCTCTGAAAACGGAATCACTTTTGCAATTTCAAGATGTTTTTTTCTCTCCGGTGCGGAAAGTTTTAAAAAATTTGTATTAAAACTCCCGTCATATTCCCCCTCTTCATCGACATAGCATCCGGCAATCCGGGTAAAGGATGTACGGGAAAGTGTCATTCGTCTGGTAAGCTCCAGCATATCGTCTCGATTAATCATATTGTTCTCCTCTCACCATCATCCGGAACTCTTTCGGCGAGATTCCATACTCTTTGACAAATGCCTTATAAAAGACCGAGTAATCGGAAAATCCGCACAGCTCCGGGATACTTTTTAGCAGGACTCCGTCCACGATCAGTTTCTTTGCCTCGATCAGCCTTCGCTGTGTCACAATCTTATAGAAGCTGACATCCATCTGCTTTTTAAACAGCTGTCCGATCGCCGATTCACTGATCAGAAAATGCGCCGCGATTGTCTTCAGACTGATCTCCTCTGCAAAATGCTTCTCAATATAGCGGATGATCTCATCGAGAAGCGCTGCCTTTTCCGACTTTAGTTCTGTCATTGTCTGCCCCTTCCAGCTGCGGTACAGCAGACAGATCAACTGAAGGAACAATCCGCGGCTGAACAATTCTGCCC
>JAPFCT010000066.1 GCA_026169575.1 Faecalimonas sp. | reverse complement strand
GTACATTGAAGACGGAACAGTTCTTGACGGTGGTTATGTAGAGTGTACATTCAAAAACGACGCATTAGGTGATCCACTTGTGACTGGGGAAGGTCTTGCAGCCCTCGGAATCATGACACCAGAAATGTTTGAAAGCATGAAAGAACAGACATTAAAGATCACAAAGATCGTTGCAGATGATTTAAAATCTATCGGACTGGATCTCTGGGACATCAAATTCGAGTTCGGTTACAACAACGATGAAGTCATCCTGATCGATGAGATTGCTTCCGGAAACATGCGTGTTTACAAAGACGGAAAGATTGTAGAGCCAGTAGAACTGACAAAACTGATCTTAAATAGATAAGAAATAAAAAGGACAGCCTTCCCGGTAAGATTATTTTCCCGGAACGCTGTCCTTTCTCTTATCTTTTTTCTGAGTATAACATTTACAACCTGTTTCTTCCATGCATAACTTTGCATTGCCCTTCAGGCGCTCTGTCTGCAGTCCTATTCTTTTGACTGGTACAATCCCCACAGATATAAGATCGGAAGAATAAAGTCAATGATCGAAAATACCTGGAATCCAACTAACATCACAGACTGGATAAATGCGATCACAACGATCACAAGGTAAATGATCATTCCAATCAGACATGCCTTGAAGGATTTCCCATTCACGCCAAAGATTCCGCAGATCAGCATTACAAGGGAAGAAAATAATCCCTGAAGCAGTGTCAGCGGAGTTGCCATTGCTTTCACTGCACTCATATCCACTCCATTTACAACATCTCCCATAGACTGCAACATAAAATAACTTCCCACGGTTCCAATCGCCCCCATTACGGCAAGTACGATGAAGATAATTGATACAACCTTAAGTAATTTGTTTGGTTTAAACATAAACCTCTCCTCCTTTATTTCCTATAATAAATTTATTCTATCATGTTTTTACAGCTGCCGCAATGCATCGATCGGACTCATCTTCGCTGCTTTTCTCGCCGGATAGATTCCAAAGACAATTCCGACGCCGCAGGAGAAACAAGTTGTCAAAATGATTGCCGTCGGAGACAGCTTCGCAGATAATCCTCCGATCTCCAGCGCGGAGATCAGCCCTGACAAGCCTGCACCGATCAGAATACCGATCACACCACCAATTCCGGATATGATCGCAGATTCACATAAAAACTGTACGATGATTGATGAAGTCTTCGCCCCGAGCGCTTTTCGGATTCCAATCTCTCTTGTCCGTTCTGTCACAGATACAAGCATGATATTCATCACACCGATACCACCCACGACAAGGGAAATTCCTGCCACGAATGCCACAAACGCGGTCACCATATCAAGCACACTTCCCATTGCCTCTGCCATATTCATCTCCTGCTGTTTAACAAAGAGTTCCTCCCCTTCGCCCAAATGCCTTGCAGAAAGCGTCTGTATCGCAGATTTTGTCGCTGCATTTGCCTGCTTTCCCCCGTTTAAGTAGATTGTCAGACTGGAGAAATCTTCCACCTGGCTTCCCCAGTTTTCTGCGGCAGTGTACGGCATCTCAAGAAATACCGGCATCTCCATGCCGAACATCTTCATCGCCTCATCATTCGCTTTCATGAGCTCTTCATCCGAATCCCGGACGCCGACGATCTGGATCGTCTGAAGTACCCCCTCGATCGTCGCCTCCAGCTCCATCCCGATCACATCCGGTGTCCCGAACAAGTACAGTGCACTCGCCTTGTCAATGACACAGACAGAATCTGCATTGAGCACATTGTCTTCGGTAAAATAGTTTCCACGGATGATCGAGGTCTGGAGTGGATTCTTCTCCTCATCCGGCATCGTCAATGTCACAGATGCATCAAACTCTCCTTTTCTAGTCGTGACTGTACCCATCGTTCCGCCGGAAGATACGACCCCGACTGCCTTATTCCCAAGATTGTCCTTTACTGCTTTCAGATCGTCCCAGGTAATAATATTCGTGTAGCTTGCAGCATCTTTATTGACGATCACAGAGACACTTTTTGTCTCATCGGTCGCCATCACATCTGCCTTCAGTCCACTTCCGATCGACACGATCGTGATCACAGAAGAAATTCCGATAATGATTCCGAGCATAGTGAGGAAAGAACGCCCCTTGTTGGACTTGATACTGTACAATGCCATCTTAATGTATTCCAATAGTTGTGCCATCGCGTACCTTCCTTTCTATTTCTCCTCTGTCTTTGCCACAGTTGTCGTCGTCACTTTCATACCCTCTTCTACCGTTCCAAAAGTATCTGCAACAACTTGATCCCCTTCTTCCAGACCAGACTTGATCTCCACTTTGCTGTTGGATGTGATTCCAAGTTCCACTGCCTTTTTCTTCACAACACCATTTTGCACTACATAGACAAAGTCCCCTTCGGTTGAAGTATTTACATTTTCATTTGGGAGATAAAGAACATCCTTCTCCTCCGCCACTGTCATTGTCAACTTTGCCGCAACTCCGATGTAGATATTTTCATCCGGATTCTCAATCTTTACATTCGCACCGATCACTGGATTTCCTTTTGCATTCGGAACAGCGATCTTGTCGATTGACTCTACCACTCCGTTGTATTTCTGTTTTCCAATTTTTACAACAGCCTTATTTCCAACCTCAACCTTGTCAAAGTCACTCGCCGGGATCTCCAGCTTGACGCTGACATCCTGATTGCTCACAAGTGTAAATAATTCTCCGCCTGCGACAGCTGTACCGCCTTCCATCGTCTTTACGTCAGCGATCACACCGTCAAAATCTGCCTTGATCCCATCTCTTGCCTTTGCCATCAGTTCCTCGGCGCTGAGCACTGCAAGTTCTGCGAGATTCTCTGTGATCTCCATATTGTTGATCTGTCCCTGTGTCAGGCTCGTATCTGGGATGCTTGCCCCCGGTGTCTCCACTGAGATTCCTGCCCGCAGCTGTTCTGCCTGTGCCTGCAGTGCCTGAATCTCCTGCTGTACCTGCGCATATGCCTGCTGGCTTGCAGTCTGCATCTGGGAACTGATCTGGGCGATCTGCGCATCCAGCGCTGCGTTTGCCCCTTCTTTCTCTGCAATCTCTCTTGATCTTTCACTGATCTGCGTCTCCAGATCTGCTTTCTCTGCATCACTTAAATTTCCGGCATTGATCTGCTCCCGAAGACTGTTGACCTCGCTGTACAGTACCGAAATTCTGTCCGCATTTGCCATCTTCTGTGCATTCCACTGATCCAGCTGCGGCTGCAACGCCTGATTTGCTGCCAGCTCACTCTGCACGCTCTGCTCCAAAGCCGCCATCTGCTGTGATTTTGCTGAAATCTGTGACTCTACCGCTGCGATCTGCTGTTCTGCCTGGGCGCGTGCCGCGTCAGATGCTGCCTGCGCGTCAGCAGCTGCTTTTGCCGCCTCAGAGGCGCTTCTGTCCGCCTGCTCCCTTGCACTCTGATTTGTGTTGACCGCCGACTGAAGATCCATCTGTGCCTTCTGATTGTTCTTTTCCAGATCAGAGGTATCAAATGTCACAAGGAGGTCACCTGCTTTGACAGACTGTCCGACTTCCGCGTGGAGCTGACTGACCGGCGCATTGACCGGAGAATAAAATACTTTTTTCTTCTCACTGTCCACGGTTCCGGATACATTGTAGATCTCCTTGACATCTCCCCGCGCCACTTCTACAACTTCCACAGTTCCCCCGGTCTTTTTCTCCTTTGAAGTAAACTGCGATACAACTACTGCGACAACAACAACGCCCCCAATGATCGGAATGATCACCCAGTTCGGAAGCTTCTTTTTCTTTTTCAAAACATCTGTGCCATCTCCCTGCACTTCTGACAGATCGATCACATCTGTCTCCTCATAGTTCTCTTTCTCTCTCTTTCTCACAACTGCTCTCCTTGTCTTTCCTCATTGAAATAATCCTGCTCAATTTTTCCATCCCGGATATAGATCACCCGCTTTACCTGCTCCGCGATTTCATTGTCATGTGTGATAATGATGACAGTTCTTCCGGATTTATGAAGATCCTCCAAAATCTGCATAATCTCCCTGGTAGACCGGGAATCCAGATTTCCGGTCGGCTCGTCTGCCAGTATGACCGGAGGACTCGCGGCGATTGCCCGCGCTACCGCGACACGCTGCTGCTGACCGCCCGACATTTCTGCCGGCTTATGTGTCATACGCTTCTCAAGCCCGACTTTGACCAGCGCCTTCTTCGCCGCATCCCTTCTCGTCTTTCTGTCAATTCCCCGGTAGATCAACGGCAATTCTACATTTCCGATCGCATCCAGATTGGCAATCAGATTAAATCCCTGAAAGATAAATCCAATCTCTTTATTTCTCACATCAGACAACTCATTGTCTGTCATCCCTGACACATCTTTCCCATGCAGGAAATAGCTTCCTGAAGTAGGTGTATCCAGGCACCCGATCATATTCATCAGCGTAGATTTCCCCGAGCCGGAATGACCGATGATCGCAACAAACTCTCCTTCATGGATCTCCAGACTGACTCCATCGAGCGCACGCACCTCGTTCTCTCCCGGATTATATATCTTATGCATATCTTTGATCGATATCAATGGTTCCACGTTG
>JAPFCT010000363.1 GCA_026169575.1 Faecalimonas sp. | reverse complement strand
GACAGATATGCAGTATGGCACAGAAAGAATTTACCCAGTATTTTCCGAAACCGGGCTGGGTGGAGCACGATGCCAGCGAAATATGGTCCACACAGCTTGGCGTGGCAGTGGAGGCGATGACAAAGATCGGAGCATCCGCGGAAGATATTGCGGCGATCGGAATTACCAATCAGAGGGAGACAGTGGTCGTGTGGGATAAAAAGACCGGGAAACCGATCAGCCGCGCGATTGTCTGGCAATGCAGAAGAACATCCAGATACTGTGATGAACTGAAAGAAAAAGGGCTTGCAGAATCCTTCCGGGAGAAGACCGGGCTGATGATCGATGCCTATTTTTCGGCGACGAAAGTAAAATGGCTGCTGGATCATGTGGAAGGGGCACGAGAGAAGGCAGAGCGAGGAGAATTGCTGTTCGGAACGGTGGAGACATGGCTGATCTGGAAACTGACAAAGGGGCGCGTCCATGTCAGTGACTATTCCAACGCGTCCCGCACGATGTTATTTAATATCAAAGAACTCAGATGGGATGACGACATTTTAAACGAACTTCAGATTCCGAAAAGTATGCTGCCGGAGGTGCGGCCGTCCAGTGAAATCTATGGTTATGCGGATGCAAGCTATTTTGGAGGGAAGATTCCGATCAGTGGTGCAGCAGGAGATCAGCAGGCAGCGCTTTTCGGGCAGACTTGTTTCCATGCCGGAGAGGCAAAAAATACCTACGGAACCGGATGTTTTCTGCTGATGAACACGGGAACGGAGCCGGTTTATTCTGAGCACGGACTTGTGACGACAATCGCGTGGGGGATTGACGGAAAAGTGACCTATGCGCTGGAAGGGTCCATCTTTGTGGCAGGCGCTGCAATCCAGTGGCTCAGAGATGAGATGAAACTGATCGATTCGGCGAAAGATTCCGAATATCTGGCGCAGAAGGTAGAAGATACGAACGGCTGCTATGTCGTGCCGGCATTTACCGGACTTGGCGCTCCACATTGGGATCAATATGCAAGAGGTGCGATCGTAGGACTGACACGCGGGGTGAACCGATATCATATTATCCGGGCCACATTGGAGTCGATCGCTTATCAGGTAAATGATGTCGTGCGTGCAATGCAGGCGGATTCGGGGATCTCGCTGAGTACACTCAATGTTGACGGAGGCGCCAGTGCAAATGATTTCCTGATGCAGGCGCAGGCAGATATCTGCAATGCCCCGGTCAACCGTCCGGGATGTGTGGAGACCACTGCCATGGGAGCGGCTTATCTTGCTGGGCTGGCAGTCGGATACTGGAAAGATAAAGAAGCGGTTGGGAAAAACCGGGTGGCAGACAAGGTGTTTGTTCCGCAGCTGGAAGAGCACGAGCGGAAAGAGAAGATCCGCGGATGGGAAAAAGCTGTCAAATGTTCTTTTGGATGGGAGGAAGAATAAAGACGGACAGTATAAAGGAATGAGAAAAGAGAGGGCAAAACAAATGAAGAGAAAAAATTGGGCAATCGCGCTGTGCATGGCAGTTCTGACCGCATTTGCTCCGGCGGGGCAGGTATCGGCGCAGCAGGTGGAGGAGGAAGAACGGAAAAAATCCGGGAAACGGGCGATCGATGTGGCAAGAGAAAGCGGATACCAGCTGGAGGACCGCTATCAGCCGGCGGGATCTATTATCGCTGAGATCCATACTGGTCAGATTTTGTGGGAAGAAAACAAAGACATCGCCTGGGCTCCGGCAAGCATGACAAAGCTGATGACGGTTCTGATCGCCTACGATGCGATGGAGGAAGGAAAGTTTGAAAAGGATACGCAGGCAGAGGTCAATGAGAAATATCTGGATATTGCCGGCCGCTATGCGCTGAGCAATAATGTGATGCAGCCAGGTGCCTCCTACACTGTCAGCGAGCTGATGAATCTGATCATCGTTCCATCGTCGGCGGCAGCAACTTATATGCTTGCTGACCTGGTCGAGCCGGCTCCAGATCGATTTGTAGAGCTGATGAATCAGAAAGCAAAAGAAATCGGGATGACAGGTACGACTTACTATAACTGTGTCGGCGTCACCAACGATCTGCTATATCCATATGCGCCGGAACATCTGCCTGCAGATGCAGATAATGTGACCACTCCTGAGGACTATGCGCTGCTGTGCAGTTATTTTGTGAAAACGTATCCGGATATACTGACACATACAAGCTCACCGGAAATTGTTGTGAAGGAAGGGACGCCGTACGAAGAACATTTTCAATCTTATCAGATTTCCCTGGAAGGGGCAAAATACGGTCTGGAGGGAACAGACGGGCTAAAGACCGGATCCAGCGGGACAGCCGGGTTTAACTATGCTTCCACCGCAAAGCGCGGGGATACGAGACTGGTGGAAATTGTGATGGGCGTTTCGGACTGGACAGACCAGACTGGGGAGGAACTTCGCCATCTTGTCGGAAATGCCATTATGGAGCAGGCCTTTGCGACATATGAATATCGCAAAGTTCTGCCGAAAGGAACTCACAAGATTGGTAACACAGAGATCACGACAAAGAAAGATCTCTGGGACTGTGTGCCAAAAGAGGGAAAACTAAAGTTTAAACTGGAAGACGGAAAGGTACTTGTTGATCTTGAGCGGCAGTATCTCCCAGGGTACGAAGCGCCTTCTGTTGCCTGTCAACAGAAAACGGCAGTTTCAGAAGCAAAAGGAGCACTAGGGGCAGTTGGAAAAGTGATGCTTGTAATATTGCTTCTCGGAGGCGCGGCGCTTGCCGGAAGAATCGCCTATGTAGATGCGGTCAGAAAGAAAAGACGAAGACGGAGAAAGAAATAGATGGCCACAAAAAAACAAAGATTATTTTATTTAGATTTTATTCGTGCAATCGCGGCAATTTCAATTGTGATCACTCATTTCAATGCCAGATACTCATTACATATTCCGGAAATTAAGGGAAGAATGGTTGGCATGGAAAAAATTGGAAATATAGGAAGTGGAGAATGGGGCGTTTCATTGTTTTTTATCATTTCAGGGGCGGCACTGATGTATGTCTATGAAAGACGGGATGATTGGAAACAGTTTTATAAAAAACGTTTTTTATCCATTTATCCTATGTTTTGGATCGCATATGGGACTGTGTTTGGATTTTATGTTCTGAAGAACCGGGCGATGATCGGCGCTGGAATCCCGAAATGGAGATTTATTTTCACTTTGCTGGGGGTGGATGGACTGCTGAGCGTAAATGGGTATGCGACTTTTTATTTGCTTGGAGAATGGTTTCTGGGAACTATTATTTTGTTGTATCTTATCTTTCCGGTTCTGAAAAAATTATTAAATACAAATTTGTGGATAACAATAGGTCTGGTTGTGACGGGATATGTGGCTTCGCTTGGTATATGCAATGAGATGCCGGTTGTTCCTGCAACCGTTCTGTTCATCAGGCTTCCGGAATTTGTATTTGGTATGATTTTTGTAAAGCTAAGATGGAAGTCGCAATGGAAAACGGCGTTACCGGCGCTGCTTCTTATTGTTGTAAATGGGATTTTTAAGCCGGAAATAGCAGGGAGTATCCAGACGACATATATCGGAATTGCATCTTTTCTTGTATTAGTTTTTGTGTCAGGCCTGGTGAAAAATAAATGGATCCAAAAGATTTGTGAAGGAATCAGCAAATATTCTTATGCGGTCTTTTTAGTACATCATATCATTATTATCAATGTGATGAATTTTGTGGATCTTGGCAAAGTAAGCTTGCTTCAGAGCTATCTTTTATTTGCGCTCATCGGCTGTACGATAGCAGTTGTGGCAGGGGGCTTATATAAAATTCATGAAATCATTATGAGAAAGGCTTGCACAATGAAAAAAACAGTCGTATAATAAGGGATGGAAAAAGAATAGGAAAATTCTTCGGGGTAGGGTGTAAGTCCCAACCGGCGGTAAAGTCCGCGACCTGCCTGAACTTTAGGCGGCTGAACTGGTGAGATTCCAGTACCGACAGTATAGTCTGGATGAGAGAAGAAAAGTTTGATTGCAGGTTGTAGAATATTTCAGAACTGATGATAGTAGAGAAGTTCTTGATAGAAGAACCCAGATTCCCCCGGAAAGTAGTTTCGGGGGAGTTTTTTATTACACAGGAAATTATTATGTAATAAAAATATGCTTTACATGAAACTGCACAGCTCGCGGATCAAAAATTTCCAGAAGATTTTCTTTCTTTTCAATTTTCATCAGAGAAAGGAAGAAGAAAAATGAGTACGAATGCAGCAGTGAAGACAAAGGTGAATGTAAGGACGCTTGTGCAGATAGGGATGCTGTCGGCGCTTGCGATTATTTTAATGCAGTTTGAGATTCCGCTTCCGTTTGCGCCGGCATTTTATAAGATTGATTTCAGTGAGGTGCCGGTGCTGGTCGGATGTTTCTCAATGGGACCGTTTGCAGGGATTTTGATCGAGCTGATCAAAGTGATCTTAAATCTTGCAATCAAAGGGACGATGACGATGGGCATTGGGGATGCGGCGAATTTTCTGATCGGATGTGCATTCTGTGTTCCGGCAGCGCTGATCTATCAGAAGAAGCATACAAAGAGCGGAGCAGCTGCAGGAATGGCAGTGGGAACGGTATGTATGACCGTCATTGGATGTGTTCTCAATGCGTATATCCTGCTTCCGGTGTACGCAAAGGCATTTGAGATGCCACTGGATTCTCTGATAGCAATGGGGACAGAGGTCAACAGTGCGATTGATGGACTGATGGCTTTTGTGCTTCTGGCGGTAGCCCCTTTTAATTTGCTGAAAGGAATACTGGTATCGCTGATCGTATTGTTTGTCTACAAGAAAATAAGGCAAGTATTATTGTAAGGGAAAGAGTGGTATGTTATAATTCTATAACATACCATTTTGCGTATAGTACAGGACAGATGGATCCATGCAGAGGCGGATATTGCTGCCGGATTCTGGATGGGTGGAAAAAAGTAATGGAGGGATTAAGAAATGTCAGTGAAATTGGATGTGCAGATGACACCGAAAGCGATGTATGACTTTTTGTTATACCACACATACAGCCATCTCAGTGGACTGATCGGAGCGATTTTTGGCGTAGTTGTACTTGGACTGGGAATCCGTGCGATGGCGCAGGGAGATTATACAGCAGGGATGATGTTCTTCTTCTTTGCCGCAGTCTTCCTTGTGATGACACCGCTCACACTGAAGTCAAAGGCGAAGGCGCAGGTAAAGACGACGCCGATGTTCCAGAAGCCGATCTGCTATGAGTTGACAGAAGAAGGGATCACGATCTCCCAGGAAGACCAGCAGACAGAGGTTAAATGGGGAGAGTTTCAGAAAGCGGTTTCGACAAACCGGACATTGATCCTTTATATCACACGAGTGCGCGCGCTTGTTTTGCCGAAAGCAGATTTCGGGGAGCAGTATACAGCAGCCGTGCAGATGATCTCCACACACATGCCTCCGGCAAAAGTGAAGATCCGTCAGGTGCGGTAAGAAAGAGAAGGAAGGGAAATCATGGTAATTGAGACAAGAAGTCCAGAGGAAACATTTGAATTTGGAAAGAAGATCGGAGCATCGGCGAAGGCGGGAGAGATCTACACACTGATCGGTGATCTCGGTGTAGGGAAAACTGTATTTACACAGGGACTGGCGCAGGGACTTCAGATTGAGGAGGCGATCAGCAGTCCTACTTTTACAATCGTTCAGGTATATGAAGATGGAAGACTTCCGTTCTATCATTTTGATGTGTACCGGATCGGCGATATCGAGGAGATGGAAGAGATTGGATATGAGGATTATTTCTACGGGCAGGGTGTTTCTCTGATTGAGTGGTCCAATCTGATCGAAGAAATTCTGCCAGAGAGACGGACGGAGATTGTGATCGAGAAGGATCTGGAGAAGGGATTTGATTTCCGGAAGATCACAGTGCGTGAACTGGGAGTATAGATACAGAGGAAAAACGGGAAACATTATAGAAAAAGACAGAAGGTTCCCGGTCATATGACAAAACATTGAGAAAAGAGAAAGAAGTGGAATATATGCGTATATTAGCATTAGATAGTTCAGGGCTGGTGGCGTCTGTAGCCGTTGTCGAGGAAACGCAGACAATCGCGGAATATACAGTCAACTATAAGAAGACTCATTCCCAGACATTGCTCCCGATGTTGGATGAAATTGTGAAAATGACAGAGATGGATCTAAATGAGATCGATGCGATCGCGGTTGCGGGAGGGCCGGGATCCTTTACCGGTCTCAGAATAGGGTCTGCGACTGCAAAAGGGCTTGGCCTTGCGTTAAATAAACCGCTGATCCATATTCCTACGGTAGATGGACTTGCCTATAATCTGTATGGAAATGACGGGTTAATCTGCCCGATCATGGATGCGAGGAGAAATCAGGTGTATACGGGAATTTATCGCTTTTTGGAGGAATTTACAGTGGAAGAGCCTCAGATGGCGGTAGATGTTGCAGAACTTGCAGAAAAATTAAACAAAAAGGGAGAAAAAGTAACCTTTCTGGGAGATGGCGTTCCGGTATATCAGGATCAGCTGGAGGAACGTTTGCGTGTTCCATTCCAGTTTGCACCGGCACATATGAACAGACAGAGAGCTGCGGCGGTGGGAGCACTTGCCATCCGTTACTGGAAAGAAGGAAAGACAGAGTGTGCGGCAGATCATCAGCCGGACTATCTGAGAATGTCGCAGGCAGAGCGTGAACGTCTGGAGCGGGAGAAGAAGGAGCAGCACAGAGAATGATCATCCGGGAAATGAAAGAGTCAGATATCATGCAGTTGTATGCGCTGGAGGAGCAATGTTTTTGCCCATCAGACCGCTGGAGTATGGAAGATATCAGGAAAGCCCATGAACTGGAACATTTTTTTGTTCTTGTGGCGGAGGAAGCAGAAAAGATCTGTGGATACTGTATTGTCTATGCGGTGATGGACAGCGCGGATATCGGCAAGATAGCTGTAGATCCAAAAGCGAGAAAAAAAGGGATCGCAGGCAGACTGCTGGAGCAATTATGGGAGACCTGTGCAAAAAGAGGGATCAAAGATGTGATCCTGGAAGTGCGGGCGAGCAACGATGCCGCCAGATGTCTGTATACAAAATATGGATTTGAGACGATTTCTCTGCGCAAAGACTATTATAAAGAACCACTGGAACATGGACTGACCATGCAGAAAAATCTGTCAGAATAGGAAGAGCAGTATTGTCAGAACATGGAAGAAAAGGAAACAGTTTCCGCTAGGAATCTGGCAGAGAAATTAATATAATAAAGGCGTGACAACAAGAAGAGAGAATGATTTTTCACAGGAGGAATTGTATGCGCCACTATAAAAAAGCTGAAACAATGGAATTAGATAAAGTATTTTGCAATAAATGTGGAAAAGAGATCCGCAGAGATGCGGATTTGCTCCATGTAGAAAAGCGCTGGGGATATTTCTCGGGAAAGGATAATGAAGTACACGAGTTTGATCTCTGTGAGGAGTGCTATGATGCATGGGTTTCGGACTTTTTGATTCCATTAGAGAAGAAATAATTAAAGGAGAATCACATGTTAGATGTTTGTCTTCTTGGAACGGGCGGGATGATGCCGCTGCCTTACCGGTGGCTGACCGCGCTGATGACAAGATTTAATGGCAGCAGTCTGCTGATCGACTGTGGAGAAGGGACGCAGATTGCAATCAAGGAGAAAGGGTGGAGTTTTAAACCAATCGATGTGATCTGTTTTACGCACTATCACGGTGATCACATCAGCGGACTTCCGGGGCTTTTGCTGACTATGGGAAATGCAGACCGGAGAGAACCGCTGACGCTGATTGGTCCAAAAGGGCTTGAGCGTGTTGTGAGCGCGCTCCGCGTGATTGCGCCGGAACTCCCTTTCCCGATCATATATAAGGAAATTGAAGGGACAGAGCAGACTTTTGAGATGAATGGATATCGTCTGAAGGCGTTCCGTGTCAACCATAATGTGCTCTGTTATGGATATACACTGGAAATCGACCGTGCAGGGAAGTTTGACGTGGCAAGAGCGATGGATCATGAAATTCCAAAGCAGTACTGGAAGCATTTACAGAAAGGCGAGACGATCGAGCATGAAGGGAAAATATTTACGCCGGACATGGTACTCGGTGCGCCGCGCCGGGGGATTAAGCTTACG
>JAPFCT010000011.1 GCA_026169575.1 Faecalimonas sp. | reverse complement strand
GTCTTAAACGTAATGTTTTCCACCGTCCCGTGGATCAGACATTCTTTCGCGTCTTTGATCGACTTGCTGCCCCGTAAGATCTCGATGATCAAGTCAATGACATCGCATGCTTTGATCAGACCTTCCTGGATCTCTTTTTTCGCAAGTTCTTTCGCAAGCAGTGTCTTATATTTTCTCGTCATCAGCTCGAACTGAAAATCTACATGGTGCTCGATGATCTGGCGAAGCCCCATCGTCTCTGGTCTTCCATCCGCAACCGCGAGCATATTCACGCCGAACGTATCTTCCAGACGCGTCTTTTTATAGAGCATGTTTTTCAAATTCTCGATGTCCGCATCTTTCTTCAGTTCCAGCACGATACGGATCCCTTCTTTGGAAGACTGGTTTGAAATATCTACGATATCATTTGTCTTCTTCGCCTCCACCAGCGCACAGATGTCATTCAGGAATTTTCCTATCCCCGCACCGATCATCGTATATGGGATCTCAGAGATGACAAGGCGCTTCCTGCCGCCTTTTACATCCTCCACTTCTACTTTCCCGCGAAGCTTGATCTTACCGGTACCGGTCTCATAGATCGATGGCAGGTCATCCTTATTGACCACAATCCCCCCGGTAGGAAAATCCGGTCCTTTCAGATAAGTCAGAAGTTCTTCTGTTGTGATCGCATTGTTTCTCATATAAGCCTTTACCGCATCGATCACTTCGCCCAGATTATGTGTCGGGATACTTGTTGCCATGCCGACCGCAATTCCCTCCGCGCCGTTGACGAGAAGGTTTGGGATTCTGACCGGTAGTACCTCCGGCTCTTTTTCTGTCTCATCAAAGTTCGGCACAAAATCTACGATATCCTTGTCAAGATCCGCCAGATAAGCCTCCTGCGTGATCTTTGCCAGACGGCTCTCGGTGTAACGCATCGCCGCGGCGCCGTCCCCTTCGATCGATCCGAAATTGCCATGGCCGTCCACGAGAACCATTCCTTTTTTAAAATCCTGCGCCATAACGACCAGCGCCTCATAGATGGAACTGTCGCCGTGGGGATGGTATTTACCCATCGTATCCCCGACGATACGCGCACACTTTCTGTATGGTCTGTCGTATCTGATCCCAAGCTCATACATATCGTAGAGCGTTCTTCTCTGTACCGGCTTTAATCCGTCACGGACATCCGGCAGTGCTCTTGCTATGATGACACTCATCGCATAATCGATATAAGATTTCTTCATCACATCCGAATACTCGGTTCTTATCACTTGCTGCTCGTTCATATTTTACCTCACCTAACTATATATCCAGTTCTGCCTCCGCTGCATTTTCATAGATAAATGCACGCCGCGGCGGAACGTCACTTCCCATCAGCATCTCTGTCACACTGGATGCCATTCTCGCATCCTCGATCTCTACCAGCTTTAACATCCTCGTCTCCGGATTCAAAGTCGTCTCCCATAATTGCTCTGCATCCATCTCCCCGAGACCTTTATACCGCTGGAGGGTAAACGGACCGGTCTGGCGCTTCCGGTACTGTTCTAACGCCTTGTCGTCATACAGATACTCTTCCTCGCCCTTCTTCGGCATCGCCTTGTAAAGCGGCGGCATCGCAATGTACACATGTCCCTCAAAGATCAGCTCCGGCATAAAGCGATAGAATAAAGTCAGAAGCAGCGTGGAAATATGCGCCCCGTCCACATCTGCATCCGCCATGATGATAATCTTATCGTAGCGAAGCTTACTGATGTCAAAGTCATTTCCATATCCTTCAGAAAATCCACATCCAAACGCATTGATCATCGTCTTGATCTCCGCATTCGCCAGCACCTTATCGATACTCGCCTTCTCCACATTCAGAATCTTCCCGCGGATCGGCAGGATCGCCTGGTACATCCGGTCGCGGGC
>JAPFCT010000204.1 GCA_026169575.1 Faecalimonas sp. | reverse complement strand
GCTCTGTACGCAGATCATCCGTGCGTTTGATGAACTTCCGATTCTTGATATCAAAAAACCGCGTGTTGGAATCGTAGGGGAGATTCTTGTAAAATTCCTCCCTGCCGCAAACAATCACCTTGTAGAGCTTTTGGAGCAGGAAGGCGCTGAGGCTGTTGTTCCTGATCTTCTTGACTTTTTTGCCTACTGCTTTTACAACAATAATTTCAAGGCAAGCCATCTTGGAATGAAGAAATCTGCCGCAGCAAAAGGAAATCTGGGAATCCACGCATTAGACTGGTTCCGCGCTCCGGCTTCTGCCGCTTTTGAAAAAAGCAGCCGTTTTCATGCCCCGGCCAGAATATCTGACCTTGCAGATGCATCCAAAGACATCGTCTCCATCGGAAATCAGACCGGGGAAGGATGGTTTCTGACCGGAGAGATGCTGGAGCTGATCCATGGCGGCACGACAAATATCGTCTGTGCACAGCCTTTCGCCTGCCTTCCGAACCATATTGTCGGAAAAGGTGTGATCAAGGAGCTCCGCCACCGCTATCCGCTTGCAAACATCGTGGCGATCGACTACGATCCAGGGGCAAGCGAAGTCAATCAGTTAAACCGGATCAAGTTAATGCTGTCCACAGCCCACAAAAACCTGGAGCAGGAAACAACCTAATTTTCTTTCTGTTCTTTCAGCTTTAGGACAGCCATCCCGACACTGATACATGCCGCGGCAAACAGTATCTGGATCCCAAATGCCTGCCAGATTTCACTTTTCCGTTCGGACGGAACTGTCTGAAAGCTGGCAAGCAGGCTGTTGACCTCCTCATACCAGTAGACCGGGAGCAGTCTTGACAGCTTCAGTATCCCTGCATCCAGCACCGACACCGGTGTAAATACCCCTCCGAGAAATGAAACGGACAGTGCGGTCACATTTACAACAATGTTAATAATTTTTTCACTTTCCGCCACAGCCCCGATCAGAAATGCCAGCGCAAGACTCGTCACGATCATCAGAAGACTGTTGGCTGCCAGATATGCCACATGCGGACTTTTCCAGAAACTGTTTTTTGAAAAAATCCCGGCAACCTCCAGCATCACTGCCCAGAAAATCCCTCCTACAACAAGAAATGCAAGTATCGCTTCCCCGGTCTGCCGTCGCAGAGAAACTGCCGAACACTGCAGGCGCCGTCTGATCTCTTTTTTTCTGCATGCACTCATCGGAATACTCAGAATCAGGCACAACACTGCAATCGACAGATAAGGCAGAAAACGGAAAATATAGTAATAGGATTCCCATTTTCCCTGATTTCCATTGAGATCCAGGAGACGGACAGCCGGTTCCTTCTGCTGCTCCCTGATCCGTGCGAATGCCTCCTGCATCGAATATCCATTTTCCGTACACACCTTTACCTGATTTAAAAAGAGATTAATCTGCTCCTTCAGATAGTCCGATTCTGCATATCCTGGTATTTTCGTTATCTGTACCTCCCATTTTTCCTCCAGCTGTTCCGGGATGCGGACAACAACAGAAATATTCCCATAATAGACTTCCTCCAGAAG
>JAPFCT010000033.1 GCA_026169575.1 Faecalimonas sp. | reverse complement strand
GTATAAACAGTTTGTATGAAAAAGTAATCAAGAAAAAATAAAGGATGGTTTTTATGTTAAGTGAATTTTGTACAGTTTATGAGAGCGGGGAAGCTGAGACGATAGAGAAGAAATCACGCTTCATTGCAACAGTGGTTCCGGTAACCTGTGAGGAAGAGGCGCTGGAGTTTATTGAATCGATGAAAAAGAAATACTGGAATGCCACACATAACTGCTATGCCTATGTCATTGGAGAGCGTTTTGAGACACAGAGGTGCAGCGATGACGGGGAACCGCAGGGAACAGCAGGGAAGCCGATGCTTGATGTGCTGCTGGGAGAAGAGATCCACAATGCCGCAGTTGTAGTTACAAGGTATTTTGGCGGAACTTTGCTTGGAACCGGTGGGCTTGTCCGGGCATATTCCGGGGCAGTCAAAGCCGGACTGAAAGCCAGTAAGATTATTACCAAAAGATGGGGATTTAAACTGGAAATACAGACCGATTATACCGGACTTGGGAAAATCCAGTACATTCTCGGACAGAGGGGAATCACAGTTTTAGATGCTGTCTACACAGAGCATGTGACGCTTACGGTGCTGATTCCGGAAGAGATGAAGCAGGAGATTGCAGCAGAGGTTACAGAAGGAACAAATGGCCAGGCGAAGATGGAAGAGAAAGAAAGCTGCTATTTTGGGACAGTTGACGGGGAGATAAAAATATTTGAAGCAGAATAGGTGGCAGTTTTTCAACTGTTGACAAAACAGAGGTGCATTTCAAAAATATTTTCCCCCAACCTTTGACAAAGAGCAAATAAAAACCTCCCGGTAATGGAAAGGGATGTCCATTACCGGGAGGATAAGAGATGTCTATTGAAATTCTGGTTCGATCAGACCGAATGTACCGTTCTTTCTCTTGTAGACAACATTGACTTCTTCTGTCTCTGCGTTGAAGAATACATAGAAATCATGTCCGAGTAATTCCATCTGGATGCAGGCATCCTCAGGGAACATTGGCTTGATTCCAAAACGTTTTGTACGGATGATCTTGATTTCATCATCTTCAGAAGATGTATCTTCCGATTCGAAAAATTCTTGTTTAAAGTTGCCGCCTTCCTGATTTCTGGCAACTAATTTATTTTTATATTTGCGAAGCTGTCGCTCAATCACCTCTTCTACGAGATCAATGGATACATACATATCGCTGCTGCTCTGCTCGGAGCGGATGATATGTCCTTTGACTGGGATCGTGACCTCAATTTTCTGACGTTCTTTTTCCACGCTCAGTGTTACGATAATTTCTGTTTCAGGAGTAAAATACCTTTCTAGTTTTCCTAACTTCTGTTCGATACAACTCTTTAAACCTGGTGTTACATCGATGTTTTTTCCGCTAATGATAAAGTTCATGCTGTCAACCCCTTTTCGGTATATTCTACAAATAACAAGAATAAGAATGTGTCATTTGTAGTATGGTTGTATTATACAATAAAAAATGCGAAAGAGCAATAAAATATTTGATAAAAATATAAAAAAATAATAAAAGACTGACAAAATAAGACTTTTGTCGATTGTGTGGAGCAAAAGAAGAGGCTGCCGTTTTGGTGCTAACGACAGCCTTCGGACAGTACATCAGATGGAAATGGAAGAGGAATTATGGAATTTTCTGAGGAGCCACGGGTAAAGGAAGATGACCCAGAGAACTAAAAGAAAATAAGCTGCCATATCTGCCGGCAGGAAATCTCCGAAGAGAAGTTCCATCCCTGCTTTGAGCAAGATAGCTCCGAGAAGTCCCACAAAGACTTTGCCGATCTGAAATGGGAGTGATCCTTTGACTGAAAAATTTACATAGCGGTTTTCCAGATACCAGCCGATACCAAATCCCAGTCCGGCGGCAGATGCCTTACAGCAGTCGGACGCATAGTGGAGAGAAATATCTCCCCGCCCAAGAAGAAACAGTGCATAGATGCTGACAGCGGAAGAAATCAGCATAAGCCCGAGCAGGATCCATTTTTGGTATCGTCTGGAATCGAGCAGGAAGCGACTGGATTTTTGGACAGCAAATGCGATGCAAAGGGAAACTGCCATAGATACAAGCACATCTTTTGGTGTGTGTACGCCGAGATACATGCGGGAAAATCCGACCAGCAGAAATGCGAAGGCGAAGAAAAGTTTCATGAACCATCGTCTGCTACGGAACATAAATGGGGCAAACAGACAAGTACCACCCTGGGTATGTCCGCTTGGGAAGGAATAGCCGGTCGCAGCCGGAACAGCGCTCTCTACCGGGGAAAATTCCGGATCCAACACCCATGGACGCGGAATCCGGAAAGTGATCTTTAAAGTCTGTACACAAAGTCCTGCAAGGAAGTAGGTGAACCCCATATGATAAGCAAAGCGCTTATCCACACACCAGTAGAGTGTGCAGATAACCGCTATGATGATAACTTCCTGCCCGAAATAAGTGACAAACTGGAAAAATTGTTCTCCAAAAGGAGTGCGAAATTCTGCCAGGATGTGTAAGAAGTCCATTATTTATTTCCTCGTTTTCTCATCTTAGAATCTAATATTTTCTTGCGGATGCGGAGTGTCTGCGGAGTGACTTCGAGAAGTTCGTCCGTATCGATAAAGTCGAGCGCTTCCTCAAGGCTTAAGGTTCTAGGTGTTGTAAGCTTCAGAGCATCGTCGGCTCCGGAAGAACGTGTATTTGTAAGATGTTTTGTCTTGCAGACATTGAGTTCGATATCATCAGCCTTTCCATTCTGTCCGATGACCATTCCGGCATAAACTTTCTCGCCGGCGCCGATGAATAAGGTTCCGCGCTCCTGTGCGCTGTATAATCCGTAAGTGACAGATTCACCGGTCTCAAATGCGATCAGGGAACCTTGTTTCCGGTACTGGATATCTCCTTTGTACGGTGCATATCCGTCGAATGCAGTATTTAAAATTCCGTTTCCCTTTGTATCTGTCATGAACTCTCCGCGGTAACCGATCAATCCTCTTGCCGGAATGGAAAATTCCAGACGGGTATAGCCGCCGTTGGAGACGCCCATATTCTGGAGTTCGCCTTTTCTCTGGCTTAATTTGTCGATGACTGTTCCGGTAAATTCATCCGGCACATCGATATATGCGGTCTCGATCGGCTCTAACAGCTTCCCGTTTTCATCTTCTTTGTAGAGAACTTCTGCTTTGCTGACAGCAAATTCATATCCTTCCCGGCGCATATTTTCGATTAGGACAGAGAGGTGGAGCTCACCGCGGCCGGATACTTTGAAACTGTCTGTGTTTTCCGATTCTTCGACGCGCAGACTGACATCGGTATTCAGTTCGCGGAACAGACGGTCACGCAAGTGGCGGGAAGTGACGTATTTTCCTTCCTGGCCTGCAAACGGGCTGTCATTTACGATAAACTGCATAGCGATCGTCGGCTCAGAAATCTTCTGGAATGGGATGGCAACCGGATTTTCCGGGGAGCATAAAGTATCTCCGATATGGATGTCTGCAATTCCCGAGATCGCAACGATGGAACCGATCGTCGCTTCTTTTACTTCGACTTTGTTCAGACCGTCAAATTCGTATAATTTGCTGATCTTTACCCGTTTCTGTTTGTCCGGCTCATGGGCGTTGACAAGCATAACTTCCTGGTTGACAGCGATCGTACCATTGTCGACCTTTCCGACACCGATTCGTCCGACATATTCGTTGTAGTCGATCGTGCTGATCAGCACCTGGGTATCGGCATCCGGATCACCTTCCGGAGCAGGGATGTAATCAATGATCGTCTCAAAGAGCGGAATCATGTTTTCCGGATTATCTGTCAGATCCAGAATTGCATGTCCGGCTTTTGCAGAGGCATACACAAATGGGCAGTCGAGCTGTTCGTCAGAGGCATCAAGATCCATGAAGAGTTCCAGGATCTCATCGATCACCTCATCCGGACGTGCTTCCGGGCGGTCGATTTTATTGATGCAGACGATGACCGGAAGGTCAAGTTCAAGCGCCTTCTTCAGAACAAACTTTGTCTGCGGCATGGCACCCTCAAATGCATCTACAACAAGTACAACGCCGTTGACCATTTTCAAAACACGTTCTACTTCTCCGCCGAAGTCAGCATGTCCCGGCGTATCGATGATATTGATCTTTGTGTCCTTATAGTATACGGCAGTGTTTTTGGAGAGGATCGTGATTCCACGCTCTCTTTCGATGTCGTTGGAATCCATGACACGCTCAGCAACTTCCTGATTGGCACGGAATACACCGCTCTGCTTTAAAAG
>JAPFCT010000382.1 GCA_026169575.1 Faecalimonas sp. | reverse complement strand
TTTCCTGATTATATTCTTTTCTAACATTCTTCTTTTTATCTTTCTTCTCTTCCGACAGTTTTTGTAAGTCTTCTCCAAAGATTCCCTTCTTTTCACCTACTATATAAAAAACTGTTGCTGACAATAGAGAAATACAAAAAAACAGCTACTATCACTGCTCTTACTTTTCTTTTTGTTTTTTTCTCGTTCTTTTTTGTAATTTTTTTAGTATCTTTCTCTATTTTCTGCTCAACCTTTTCCCCACAACCTGCACAGAATTTTTCTTTTCCATTTAATACTCTTCCACAATTCTGACAGCACATTCTCTTCTCCAATTTTCCTCCTCCAATATTATAAATATTTTACTTGCATTTTTATTTTCATTGGACTTAATAAACAATTCATCATCCTAGTATGAACCATCTGCTTCAAATAGCAATGCCTTTTCTGACTCACCCAATTCTTCATAAATTTCGTAGATTTGTTCTTCATAATCTGCACAACCATATACTATAAGCATAGTATTCTTAACTTCCTATATTTTAGTATACTTATTTTCTTTTCCTCTCTCAATATGTGTCTCTTCTTGTGGACACGTTTTTTCTCAATCAATTCTTTATTGCTAATATTCCTCAATCAAAAAAGGACACCCCTTTTTGTGAATCATTTAAAATGATTTCGTTTTTAAGGGTGTCCTTTTTATTCTAAAGCGGCGCTGTCTCTGTTCCATTTCTGCCATATCACATTCCCGCCGCTTTTCTATTTCTATTTTTCTTCAGATGCTTTTGGCTCTTCTGTCTCTTGTTTTGCTTCTTCTGCATCCTCTTCGCCTGCCACATCATATCCCGGACCGATCAGAAGGATCTTGTCAGACTTCATCTCTTCTGCCACACAGAGATCTGTGAGCGCCTTCATTGTGATCACTGCAAGTGTATCACTTCCACAATACACCGGCTTATCCCCGCGGTTTGCAAACGCAAGGTTGACATAGGCAGTTCCATCATTATATACCTTGTTGACAGTCAGATCTTCCATCTCGCCTGCCGCCTCTGTTCCGTCAGCTGACACAAATTCCAGACGAGAAGGATCATAGTCGATGACAGCTCCAAACGCATTGACATTTTTCGCATCCTCTGCATGTACCGCAAATGTAACTGTTTCACCTGCTTTGACACAGGCTTTCTCTGCACAGAGTCTTGCCTGACCAGATACTTCTCCGGTCTGCTTTGTGCCTCCATCCAGTTGGAACATAGTAAATGCATAATCATAGACATCATAGATACCGTTCATGTTAATGTCTCCGCTCCGTTTCTGGATCTGATCCACAAAATTGGAACCATCCTTGACAGAAGTACCGAGGTAGTTTTTCATATTTGTGTAATCCCCCTCGGAAACCGTCTCATTCTTATTTGTACTTCCGACTGCAAACGGCTTGGATCCATCCTTTTTGTATACCGGAAGCTCATGGGATGCAAAGTAATTTCGCCGTGATTTCATGATCTGAAGTTTCAGATAACGTGCGCTGACGCCGGCAAGCGGAACTGTCTTTGCATTTTCCTCTACTTCCAGATCTGTGTTGTATGTCCACTCTTCCTCTTTTGTACCATCCCATTCCAGTTTCCAATGTTTTCCGTCCAGACTTGAGTAGACATTCATCTGCTCTACCGTACCGCTTCCATAACTGTCGCGCGGATAATATTCAAATTTATCCAGTTCATAAGCTGCACCGAAATCATAGATAAACGGAGTCTTGTCACCGACAATATCTCCCACTGAGAAGAATAATCCGCGGAAGCTGTGGTCTGTTGCATATTTCAATGCGCCCGCATCATCTCCTCCGGTCCATGTGATCGTTCCAAGTGCGCCGATCTCATTTCTCCACGGATCCAAAAGAGAACTTGTCACGATTGTTTCACTCCATGCAGAGTAGCCTTCCGCATTTCTTGCACGGACACAATAAGTATGCTCAGAATGATATTCCAGATCATCATGAATATAGGAAAGCGCCTCTCCCATCGCATAGAGGTTGCCGTCCACAAGCATCTCATATACCGATGCCCCTTTACTTTCTGTCCAGCACAGTCCGATACTGGTAGAAGTTTTCTCCTCCTCTGCTGCTGTCAGCTTCGGAACTGCAAGCGCCACATTTTCTTTCTCCGCCATCCGGTAAACGGCATTTTCAAATCCGATGATCTCCACCGTCTGTTTTTCTTTCTGGCTGTCCACTGCTGCAAGCTTTATATACAGCTTCGGTTCTGTCGGAACCTTTTCTACCATCGCGCGTAAAATTTTCTCTTCTTCGGAAGCATAGGTACGGATTACCGGATGCTCATCGTAGAAGAAGATTGCCTCTCCCTGCTCTGGCTCACTTTGTTCAAATGTCTCCAGATCCTTTGCTTCTGTCAGATGCAGTGCAGTTCCTCCGTTCCATGCCGATACTGTCTCCGGACATTTTGACAAGTGTACGATAAATGTGCTGCTGCGCTTTGCATCATAACCTTCATAAGTACCTTCGGAACATTCTGCTGTCAGAACAGCTTTTCCTTCCTCTACATGGGAAGTATATGTCGTTGAGACATGGCTTCCATAGGAAACATGATCGATCGTTCCGTAAGCTTCCTCTTCCTCCGTCTGATTTTGGATGTATTTTCCATCATCTTCATAAGTAGTATAAGAGCTGTCCCCCTCCGGCCAGAATTCTATGATCCGTTTGGTCCGGTCAATGGCATCCGGCGTATTGTTTGCCTCATACATTGGAAGAATCGTTCCGTTTTTCACAAATACCGGAAGTTTCCAGAGCGGCGCTGCAAAATTATTGAGTACCTGTCCGCCCGGATATTTTTCCCCGGTCAGATAATCGATCCATACTTCCTCCTGATCCGGAAGATAAATGTGGTTTCTCACATCATTTCCTTCCGCATCTGCCGCCGTATTTTTATAAACCGGCGCAACTAAAACATTTGCTCCAAGTAAAAACTGGTACTGCATATTTCTGCTGTATGCATATGCGTCTTCCGGGTATTCCAGAAACATCGCACGCACGATCGGAAGTCCGGTATCATCATTTCCCGTATCCAGATTGGACGCAGAAGCAGCTGTTGTATAAATATACGGCATCAGCTGTGACTTGATCTTCATATACATCCGGTTGATTCCCGTATACGGATCTCCAAATGTATATGGCGCCTTCATGTAAGTTCCCCATCCGTCCATATTTAACATCTGCGGTGTAAAAGATTTCCACTGGTAGTCACGCGCAGCGATCAGCGCCTTTCCTCCAAAGATTCCATCCATATCACTTCCGATATTTGGATTTCCACTCAGAGAACTTCCGATATACGTCGGGATATGGAATCGGATATATTCCCAGTTTCCACCGGTCTGGTCACCGCTCCACACACTGTTAAAGCGCTGTGATCCTGCCCATCCATCCAGAGAAATGATATTCGGACGGAACTGTTC
>JAPFCT010000185.1 GCA_026169575.1 Faecalimonas sp. | reverse complement strand
GAAAAAGATCCAGGGACAGATGCCGCTGGAGAATGGTGTATTTTTTTATCTTGCAGATGAGAAATTCCAGTTCAGACTCGGTTAGCAGTTACCATTACGGAGGAAAAACAGAGGGGGATCAAAGTGGAAAAGTTTTCAGATACATATGAGATCATAGGAAAATTAGGAGAAGGAAGCGGAGGGATCGTTTATAAAGCGATCCATAAGCGGCTGCGGAAGGAAGTTGTTGTAAAGCAGATCAAGAATCAGGGAATGTCTCTGCGTGACAAGCGGAAAGAAGTAGATATTCTGAAGAACCTTCATCATTCTTATCTGCCGCAGGTGCTGGACTTTTTTGAAATCGGGGGAAATGCATACACGGTCATGAGTTTTATCCCGGGGAAATCTCTGAAAACATTGATTCAGGAGGGAAGGTATTTTCAGAGAAAAGAAGTGATCCGGTGGGCGATGCAGCTGTGCAGCGCCCTCCAGTATTTGCATGAGCAGATACCGCCGATCATTCACGGAGATATTAAGCCGGCCAATATCATGCTGACGCCAAAAGGAGATATCTGTCTGATCGATTTTAATATTTCCTTTTTTATGGATGCAGGGACTGTGCTTGGATACACCGATGGGTATACTTCGCCGGAGCAGTATCAGAGAGTCAGAAATATCCAGAAGGGAATCCGTGAAAATTTTGTAAAAATAGATGAGAGGGCAGATTTATACAGTCTTGGAGCGACATTATATCATATCATTACCGGGGAAAAGCTTGGTGAAACCGGGGAAGGGATTGACCGCGCACTGCTGAATGAGAAGGCGGGAGAGACATTCGCGGCAGTGATCAGCCGTGCGGCAGAGACAGATCCGAAGAAAAGATTTCAGAATGCGGCGCAGATGCTTGAGGCATTGCAGCTCCTTCCGAAAAAGGACAGACGATACAAAAGACTTCTGGCAAGACAGTGGACAGAGCGGATCGCGGCGTCAGTGTGTCTCGCAGGATGTATTGCACTGACGGGATATGGCGTCTATACAATGCGCCTTGAGAAGGTAGAGCGATACAATGAGCTTGTAGAAAAGCAGGCGAAACTGACAGAAGAGAAAGAATTTAAACAGCAGGAAAAGGTCTATCAGGAGGCGGTAAATCTGAGGCCGTCTTCGCTGGAGAGTTATTACCAGAATGCATATGCACTTTATGAACAGAAGGCATATGAAGACTGTATTGAATTTATTGATTATGATATTTTACAGAATGAGGAAATAAAACAGACCCCGAAGCGTATGGCAGATATTTATTATCTGAAAGCGGACAGTCAGTTTCAGATAGAAGACTATGAGGGCGCAGTGGAAACTTATGAGCTTCTTGAAGAGACCGGAGAGGGGCAGGAGAAGTATTCTAAGGATTATGCGGTCACACTGGCATATGCCGGATATCCGGAATCGGCGGAAAAGGTTCTGGCGGAAGCGATGGAGCAGGGACTTCAGGAGGATGACATGTACTATGCGCAGGGGGAGATCAAGAAATTTCTGGAGGAACCGGAGCAGGCGTTGACTGCATTTCAGAAATGTGTTGATCTGACGAAAGATGCCAATCTGAAGACGAGAGCTTATCTGATGATGAGTGAACTGTATGAGAAAGAGGAGAACAGAGAGCAGGAGCAGAAGATGCTGAAGGAGGCGGAGGCATCTCTCCCCCTGGAAAATCAGATGATGATCCTGGAGAGACTGGCGCAGGTTAATATAGATCTTGCAGAAAGCACCGGTCTTGGAAAATACAGAGAGGAAGCGATCAAAAATTTCCAGAAGATTATTGAGAATGGCTGGGAATCTTACGATACTTACAACAATCTCGTCATTCTCTTTCAAAAGCAGGGAAATCTGGAGCAGGCAGAAAAATATTTAAAAACAATGGAAGAATCTTACGGGGAAGATTATAATATTTACAAAAGACATGCATTTCTTGAGATTGACAGACAGAAAAAGTTGAAGAATGATGCAAGAAATTATAAAAAGTTTGAGGAATATTATGAGCAGGCGACGGATTTGTATGAGGATGAGAAGGAAGAAGATATCGAAATGGATCTGTTAAAGCAGCTGTATGAACAGGCAGAGAAAGGGGGATGGCTGTAGCATGGGAGTGTCAGAGGGAATGCTCATGGTGCTGGCAGGAAGTCTTGGAGGCGTTGCCTGCATTGTCTTTCTGATCAGTACGGTAAGAAGATTTCAACGGCAGCGGAAGCATTTGCTGGAGGAGATCAGCGCTGAGTAGAGAGAAAAGTGTCAGGAAGAAATGAGATTGTAAGCTGGCAGAGAGGGGAGGAACGTATGAGAGAGCAGAAGTTTGAAGGTGCAGTTACCGGAAAGGGCGACATTTATCACGATAAGACATTGTTGCTGGAAGAGAGGACAGCAGTATTCTTCCATATAGAAGGAGACCAGATCTATGTGGATCAGAGGAAAGAGGGGGCGGCAGCAGGAATCTGGTATGTGGCACAATATGAAGAGTATGCGGTACAGCCTGGCAAAAGGAAGACCGTACATTTAAGCAGCGGACAGCCGCTTGGAAAAGACCGGATTTATTATCTGCCGCGCGGCATGGAAATATGGATCGGATCAGAGAAAAACAGATTTTTACTGGAATAGGGAGAATAGACAGAGGAGGAAAGAAAGATGAGATCATCTGGGAAGAATACGGTCATAAAAGTTATGGCAGCATGTCTGACAGGGATCATTCTGATAGCCGGGATAGGTGGCTTTACATATTTTGTACTGGAAGAGAAAAAAGAGAGAGCATTTCGTGACAGTGTTATGCTGGCAGATGAACTGGCAGATGATTTGGAATATGAAGAAGCGGAGGATGCCTGGCAAGAGGCGATTGAAATCAAGAAAGAAGAAAGTGAACCTTATATTGCACTGGCGGAGATTTATCTGAAAGAAAATAAAATAAGAGATGCCCGGAAGATACTGGATGAGGCAGAGCAAGTAGTTCTTGAGGAAGAACTGGAAGAGCTGGAAGAGATAGAAAATAAATATAAACTTTATGCCTATGCAGAGGAGGAATTGATCCCGAAACTGGGACGTACAGAAGAGGGAGAATATTCCTGCGGTTATCAAATAGAAGAAAAATATATTTTGCAGGTGGAGGCAGTATCGGGACAAGAAGGGGTTATGAACTGGAGGATCAGAGATTTTGACAGAGATGGAGAAGAAGAGTTGCTTGTAGTGCTTCTGGAGCACTATGCAGATGACAGATCCACTTATAGCAGAGAGGCAAATCGGATAGTTCTTCAAATGTATGAGAATGAAGAGGGGCAAATCGAGAAAACAGCAGAGTATCCGATGCGTATAAATTGTCTTGGAGCAGCAGATATGGAAAACTCCGGCGTGTTTTTGCAGGAGAGTGAAAATAGAATTTATATTTGTGCCGGTATCAGAAATAAAGTTTATGTTGGTGCAGATGGAAGTTATTTTGAAACAGTGGTGTTTACCTATGATGGAGAATTCCAGGAATATACCGTGACAGAAGAGCCAGTCGCAGGATCCTCTTTTGAGAATCTTAAAGTAGAATCAGAGGAAATGGCAGCATCATTAGAAAAAATAGGACTGAGGAAGAGCGCTGATGAGATGCGGGATAGCTGGATGCAGATTTTTCAGTTTGATGATGAGATTGATGATCTTCTTGTGCATATTGAAGGTGAAAATGATGGAACATTTAAACAGCATATTATGTATGGAAACAGAGATATATCCGCGGAGGATTACGGGAAGGTAGAACTGACGCTGACGCTTCCGAAGGAAGATATAGAGCAGGATGCAGAATAGGAAATGGGGAATCACGATGCAAGATACAGAGCAGGAACTGGAAATGCTATATAAGAAACTGGGGAAGGCATATTATGAGGGGGGATTTGAAGATCCGCTCCCGGAGCTTTTGCCATTGTTTGATGCAATCACAGAGTTAAAAAACAGTCAAAAACAGACAGAGGAGAAAGCTTTCTGCCCGGGATGTGGGAGTGAGCTGGAGGAACAGGCAATCTTTTGCGGCAAATGTGGATGCCGTATCAGATAGAGAGAAGAAGAAGGAGGAAATCATTATGGAATTTTTTGATGGAATGGCACAGAAGACGAAGAATATTTCGGAGATCATGAAACTGACAGCGGCAGTTTCTTCTGAGAAAGAGCGTCAGGAGAAGATTTACAGAGATCTTGGGGAAACCTACTATAAAGTGTATGGAGACAGAGCAGAAAGTGAACTGATAGAAATGTGTACACAGATCCGGGAGAGCAGGGATACCGTAGAAACTTATGAAAAAGAAATTCTTGCGCTGAAAGGCATCGCAGTGTGTCCTGCATGTGGGTATGAAGTCAGCATTCATTTTAATTTCTGTAACAACTGTGGACATAGGATGAAAGAAATCCAGGAAGAACAGCCTTCGGTGGATGAACTGATCCAGGAAGGAGAAGCGCTCAGGCAGGAGGAAGAAGTTCTTGCAGAGAAGGAAGAGGAAGCAGCAGATGAGGACAGAATCGTTAAGGAAATCCTCGAAGAAGAGGCTTTTGCTGCGAAAGAATCTGTAGAAGAAATCCTTGCAGAGGAGAAAGCGGCATGTGAAAGTGAGCAAGAGCCGGTAAACGTACCGTGTGAGCCGGATACTGCGGAAGAAGTGGAGGAACCAGAAGCAGCAGAAACGATCTGTGAACCAGAAGCGCCGCAGACGGCAGATGAAGTATGTGAGCCGGAAGAAGCACAATGTGCAGAAGAGCCGTGTGAGCCGGAGGAAGTGGAAGATCTGGAAGAGTTTTTCCTGAATCAGATCCAGGAGGCCGTGAATGTATCTTCAGAGAAGGTCTGTAAAGGGTGCGGAGCACAGATGGAGGCAGACCAGGAATTCTGTATCATGTGTGGTGCGAAATACGGGGAAACGTGCAGAGAAGAAGCAGAAGAAAAGGAAGAGGAGCCGCAGGAGAGGATCTGCCCAAAATGTGGAAGTATCGTAAAGCCGGGACATCTGTTCTGTATGGAATGCGGGACAAAGCAATAAAAGAGGGAGAGAGGAAACGAGAAGATGAAGAAATGTCCGAACTGCGGCGCTGAGTACGAGGAGGATAAAAAGTTTTGTAAAAAATGTGGCTCGCCGCTTTCTGATGCAGGTCAAATGCTGAAAGAAAAGAAGCGTCAGGAAAGAGAGCCAGGCGAGGAGCCAGGTGGGACGCCGCATGGGAAGAAGAGAAGAAAGAATCTGTGGATCTTACTGGCCGTTCTTCTTGCCGTTGTGATTTTCGGCGGCGGGATCTTTGGAGTCTATATGTTCCAGGAGAAAAAACTGGAGAAAGTAAGAGAAGAGCAGGAGAGACGGGAGAGAGAAATCGAAGAAGAGCGGGAGGAAGAAGAAAAAGCGCGTAAGAAGGCTGAAAAGAAGGAAAAAGAGAAGGAAGAGAAAGAAGCGGAAGAACAGAAGCAAAAGGAAAAAGAACTGGAAGAACAGCTTCAGAAGAAAGAAGAAGAACTGCAGAAAGCACAGGAGGAAGCAGAGGAGAAGGAAAAGGATACATCGGGATCATCTTCAGAAAGCAGTGCGGGAATGTCCGCAGGAGAATGGTGGGATTCCAAGATTGCGTCTGCGGAGGAGTCGGATGCACAGATTTCTTCGGGAGTTTCCTCAGGGGATTCCTTTGAGTCCCAGATGCGGGCAGCACAGAGCCGGTATGATCTGTGGGACAACTTGCTCAATGAGATATGGGCGGAACTGGAAGCAGTTCTCCCTTCCGCAGAACTGGGAAGCCTGACCGATGAGCAGGTCAGCTGGATCCAGCAGAAAGAGGCGATGCTGTCCAGTTACTGGCAGGGGACATCTGTCGACCATTCCGGTTTTCCAAATGGCCCTGCAGCAGATCTGACGCGGGAGAGAGTGTATTATTTAAGAGGAAGGCTTCCGTATTAAGGAAATCAGATCCATAAGAAAAGATAAATGACAGAGCAGAGAGATGTTACATAAGAGTGGAGGGATGAGAATGTTTTGTAAATACTGTGGACGAAAACTTGAAGAAGGAGAAATTTGTGACTGCCGCAGCCAGAACAATAATTCCGGGCATGAGCATGCAGCAGAGGAAAGAACGGCGCAGGGAAGTCAGCCCGCCGGAGCGTTTCGGAAACCAGAGAAAAAACAGCCAGAGAAAACGCAGCGAAAGCAAGAGAAACCGGTACAAAACAGAGAAAGGAAAAAAGGGAACTGGAATAAGACACCGCTGATCATCGCAGCAGTTTTCCTTGTCCTGGCAGCAGTCAGCTTTGTATGCCTCAGATTTTTACTGGCAGATACACTTTCAGGAGGCAGCCTGGCAGATATTTATCCATATCTGATCTATATTCTGCCGTCGGCATTTGCAGTGATCGCTGCAGTTGCATCGGTGTTTGGAATATCGGGAAGAGGAAAATGGATCGCAACTGCAATGACGGTTATCAGCGTAGCTGGCATTGCCGGGATCATGGGGTCTATGATTTTAGCCCCGTATGAAGGTGAGACAGAGAAAATCGCAGAGCGTGAAGAGCAGGATGCGGATGAGGATTCTGTCAGAGTGGAAAAAGGTGAAAAAAAGGATGAGATCAGTGGGATTTTAGAGGAGATCCGGGAAGATTTTGAGGATGGCAAGCTTGATTATGCAGAGGCAAAAAAAGAGCTGGAAGAGATTGATGCCGATGATCTGGAGAAAACACAGCAGAAGAAGTATGACAGTCTTGTGGAAGATCTCGCAAAGGGACTGGAAAAAGAAGTTTCAGAATATACAAAAATCTCTAACTATAAGTATGCGATCAAATATCTGAACGATATCAGTGAAGAACTGGATCAGAAGGATGATGTTGTCAATGATCTGATCCAACAGTGCGATACAGATTATATGAAATATCTTGAATCAGAGAGCAGCCGCCTGATCACAGAAGGGTCGCCGAAGGATGCGGTGCAGATTCTGGAAGATGCAAAAGAGACAGTCAGCGATCAGAATAAGTTAGAAGAGTTGATCGCGAAAGCAGAAAAAGCGGAAAAGGAAGAGACGGATAAGAAGAATGCCGCTGCAAAGAAAGACAGCGAGTATATTATCCCGGACAGCAACAGCCGTTATCTGACAGAGAGCGATATCAGCGGGTTATCTCTGCAGCAGCTGAATTACGCAAAAAATGAGATTTATGCAAGAAGAGGAAGAAAGTTTGACTCGGTGGAACTGCAGGAGTATTTTGGAAGCAAGTCATGGTATCATGGAACGATCGAGCCATCGCAGTTTACAAATGATATGCTGAATGACTATGAGATAAAAAATGCAGATTTATTGAGTGCAAGAGAGTTTGCAATTGACAGTGGAGGGTATAAGTTACGATGAGATGTACGAAATGTGGATGTGAGTTGCCGGAAAATTCTAAATTTTGCTTTGCCTGTGGGGCAGAGATAGACCCGGCGGAAGAACAAAAGAAAATTCCGGCAGAAGAGCAGGAAACTGCCGGCTGGGAAACGGACCGCGGGGATGAGGATGAGACAGTGCTTCTCAGTGAGGGAATCAGCGCTTATCGTCCGGAACAAGAAGAGCGTGTGACAGAAAGTGAAGAAACCACAGAGGGAGAAGGAAAATATTGTCCATTCTGCGGTGGAAAAAATGATGCAGATGCAGTGTTCTGCTGTGTCTGCGGGAAGAATATGAACATGGAAGATCCCATGGCGGGAAGAAGTGCGGAAAGATCCGGAAGAAGTTTTGCAAAAGGCAGGATCCCGTCAGGAAAAGTGATCGGTGCAGCCGCTGCAGCGGTAGTTGTCGTTGGAGGGATCGTTCTCCTTACGAATGTATTTGGAGATGACACACAGACAAAGGTCGCGTACTTAAAAGACGGAAGAATCATGCAGGTGGATCTGGACAAATATAAAAAAGAGCCGGTGAAATACAGTGGCTCTTACGGGGATGAAGATGCAACTTACGGCATGCGCGTGACCTACTCGAAAGATGGAAAGTATATTTGTTATCCGACAAATGCAGAAGAGGAAGATGGAGAAATTGAGTTTGATCTAAATTTCCAGAAAGTCGGAAAAGATGGGGCCTCTATGGAAATTGATGATTCTGTCACAAAGTATAAACTGCTTGATAATAATAAGGTTATTTATCTGAAGGCGGGAAATGACACGTTATACATCAGTGACCGAAAAGGAAATAAAGAGAAAATCGCATCGGATGTTTCTTCTTTCCGACTGGATAAAGATCAGAAAAATATCGTCTGGGTAGAAGAGGGAAATGAAAAAACTTCTTTATACCAGCAGGATATCAAGTTAAAGAAAGAGAAAAAGAAACTGTCCAAGAGTGCAGATAATTATCTGATCGGGGACAATCTGGAGCAGATCGTCGTGCAGGATGATGAGAAGCTGTATCTGATCAAAGACTTTAAAGAGCGGGAAAAGATTGCGTCCGATGTCAGCTGGGTTGTCACAAACAATGAAGAAGATGAAGTGCTGTACTATGTAAAAGAGGACAAAAAGAAGATCGATGCCATGGATATCGTAGAAGATGATACCAATGGAGATGAGGACCAGGAGTGGCTCATCGAAGAACTGGAAGACTATTCGATCGAGACTTCAAAAGTTTCTCTGTATTGTTACAAGGACGGCAAAGAAATCGAAGTTGCGAAAGAAATCGGAGGAGATATCTATGCGCAGGATGATTCGGATACAGTTTTATTTACAAAGCTGAACATGGAAGAACTGCCAAGAATGAAGGCATCAAAACTGGATGGCACTTATGAAGTAGATGAAAAATATTATGAGGCGCTCCGGGAATCTGCGGAAGTCTGCATCTATAATGGAAAAGAAGTTGTTCCGTTAGACGCAGAACTTTCAGGGGGCATGGATGGACAGAACTTCCTCATTGATGATGAGAAAAATATCGGATATGTATTAAAAACAGAGAGAAATAAAGAGGGCGAAATAAAGGAAAGTACACTTCTTTCTTTTAAGACCGGCAAGAAGGCAGATGGAAAATGCAGTGTTGTTGCGGAAGATGTAGATGCAATGATGGGGGCAAAAAACGGAGATGTCTATTATCTGGCGGATATGGATGAGGGAATGGGAGATCTATACTGCAATGACGAGCTGATCGACAGCGATGTGATGAGAAGTTCACTGGAATTTACGAAAGAAAAAGAGTATCCGGTATATGCTACAGACTACAATGATTCCAAAAATCTGTTTACATTGAAGATGTTCAATGGAAAGGATGCGAAAGTGATCGCGGATGATGTCTTCGATTATAAAATCGTAGATGAGAAAAAAATAGCAGTTCTTGCAGATTATGATGACGAGGACGGAACGGGTACTTTGAAGCTGTACAGAGGAAAGGATAAACTGACAGAACTGGATGATGACGTTACATGTCTGTTTGGAGGAAAGTATAATTAGGAGAAGGAAGGAGAACATACAATGGCTTTTTTGGATGGAATAGGAAAGAAAATTTCAGTGACGGGACAGAATGTCATGCAGAAGGCAAAGGGAATGGCGGACATTACGGGACTGAAATCACAGATCAATGATGAACAGAAGAAGATTGATAAATATTGCCAGAATCTGGGACGGATGTACTATGATTTAAAGAAAGATGATCCAGAACCACAGCTGGCGGAACTGGTTCGTATGATTCAGGCAAGTCATACAAGGATCGAGGCGATCCATGCAGAGATTGAAGCAATTGAAAGTGTGAAAACATGTCCGCGATGTGGCGCTGTGCTGGAACCGGGAATGGCATTCTGTGTAGGCTGCGGAGCGAAGGTAGAGATACCAGAGGGAGAACAGCCGGTTCCACAGACACGATTCTGTACAAAGTGCGGGCAGCGGGTTCCGCAGGGGGCAATTTTCTGCACGAAATGCGGGACAAAGCAGGAGTAGAGAGAAACTGTCCGCACTGATAGCATGAGCGGCGGATGGGGAAAAGACAGAGGTGGAAAGTCATCTCTGTCTTTTATGCATGTGTCGTGATACCACTTGCTTTAGCAAGGGGGAGCGTCGACAATGTATGCCCTCCTGCTTCACTGAGCGGAGCAGCACATATGGGGATACAGAGAAAATGACGGAAGGGGGATTCGCGTGAAAACAAGCCAGAAAATATTAGCAGGGATCTGTACCTGCCTTTTCGTTGCTGCAACGGCTGGATGTGTTGTGACAGCACAGCGGTTACAGACAGAGCGAAAGGAAAAGCAGAGAGCAGAAGCAAAGGCGGAGGATCTGCAGACGGAGATCCGGAAACTGGAGAAAGAAATAGAAACACTGCAAGAAGAACAAAAGCAGATCGCGCAGGAAAAAGAAAAGCAGGAGAAACCTGCTGAAATGGGAAAAGAAGTGCCGGCAAAGGGCAAGAAGATCGCGATCGATCCGGGACACCAGGGACCAAATGTGGATATGAGTGATCTGGAGCCAATGGGACCGGGCTCGCAGGAGATGAAGGCAAAGGCATCCTCAGGAACGCAGGGGCGTTATACAAACGTACCGGAGTATGAGCTGACTTTGAATATTTCCAGACAGCTTCAGGAGGAATTGAAAAAGAGAGGCTATGAGACAGTGCTTACGAGGGAAGACCACGACACTGCGATCAGCAACAGTGAACGGGCGCTGATGGCAGCGGATGCAGGGGCCGATATCTATGTGAGGATCCATGCAAATGGAAGCGAGGATCCGTCGGCAAACGGAGCGATGACAATGGTTCCTTCGGCAGAAAATCCATTTGTCGGGGCGCTTCATACGCAAAGTTATGCGCTTGGAGCGTGTGTGATCAATGCGTACTGCCAGGCGTGTGGGATGGAAAATGACGGCGTACAGCTTTATGATAATATGACGGGGATCAACTGGAGCAAACTTCCGGTGATCATTTTAGAGATGGGATATATGACAAATGAGCAGGATGATGTAAACATGCAGAATCCAGACTATCAAAAGAACATGGTGAAGGGCATCGCAGACGGGATCGACCAGTATTTTGCAGCAGGCAATTAGGAGAAGGGGAAGAGGTACGAGATGAAAAAAGAGAGAGGCAGAAGAAATAAGAAAAAGGCAGTCTGGATCTATATTACTCTCTGTGCAGGATTCTTCCTGATGGCAGCGGGCGGATGGGCATTTCTTGAGATGCAGCGAAGAGAAATGGCACAGCAGCGGGCAGAAATCCAGAAAGAAACAGACCGGTTAGAGGAGAAAGCCGGGCAGCTTTCAGAGAATAGGAAAGCGTTGGAAGAGCAAAATCAAAGAGCGATGAAAGCAGAACAGAAAGAAAACCAGGAAACGGGTGGAAAAGAGAAGATTATTGCTGAAGTCAGCGAGCCATTGGAATTGACAGAGATGGAAGGAAAGATCCAGGGGATGATCGCTGACCGGACAGCAGCCGGGGAAAAGTGGAATGTTTATGTAAAAAAAATGTCTGACGGTTCCTTTGCAAAAGTCGGGGAAGAGCAGCTGAAAGCGGCAAGCCTGATAAAACTGTATATTATGGGGGCAGTCTATGAGCAGTATGACCAGCTTGCAGCGCAATATGGAGCGGCGCAGATGGATACACTGCTCGCCTCGATGATCACAGTCAGTGACAATGATGCGGCAAATGAACTGACTAGGATGCTGGGAGCCGGGGACGAAGCAGCAGGAAGAGAGCAGGTCAATGAATATTGTCAGCAAAAAGGGTATGCGGGTTCCTCGATGGGGAGAATGCTTCTTGCGGACAGCAGCATGGGAGAAAATTATACGACAGCTGCAGACTGTGCGGGCTTTCTGTTTGATATTTATCAGGGAAGACATCCCCATGCAGACCAGATGCTGGCGCTGCTGAAACAGCAGCAGAGAACCGGAAAGATCCCGGCAGGTGTTCCCGAAGGAACTGAGACTGCAAATAAGACCGGAGAACTTGCCGATGTGGAAAATGATGCGGCGATCATATGGGCGGATGGAGAGCCTTACATTTTGTGCGTGATGGCAGACCAGCTGACAGACACGCAGGCAGCGAGAGACAAGATCGTGGCGCTGTCATCTGAAATTTATCAGCAGATCCAGGGAGGAGAATAGGTATGTATTGTAGCAAATGTGGAGCAGAAAATGCAGATCATGCAAGATTCTGCGGAAAATGTGGGGCAGAATTAGTCCAGATGCCGAAGGAAGAAAACAAAGGGACAGCGGCAACTATGCCGGATGAGCAGACCGAAGTGATTCCGGCAGAAGAAAGAGAGATCATTTCGGAAGAAAGTGGGGAACAGACGTCTTGCGCTGTGGAATACACAGAGACTCAGCAGGCGATGGAGGAAGAAGAAATCAAAAAACTGCAGGAAGCGCTTGATACAGAAGAAATTCAGAGTGTTTATGGAAGTGACGGGACAGAAATTGGGGAAGCGCCTGAAGATTCTGTTCCGGCGGGGGGAAGCGCGGAGATGGATGAGCTGGATGACGAGGATGCAAGAGAGGCGGAGCAGCAGGCGGCAAAGAGAAGGAAGCGTTTCCGGGCTGTCGCGGCAGCAGGCATCAGCGTGGTACTGATCGCAGGGATCACAACCGGCGTGTATTTCGGGATGAAAGACAAGCAGGAGAAGACGTTCCAGACAAAAATCGCGAAGGCAGATAAATATCTGGAAGAGATGGAGTATGAGAAAGCAGAGGAACTGTATCTGGAATCGATCAAGATCGATCCAAAAGAGCGGAAGTCTTATGAGAAGCTGGCAGAGATCTATACAGCGCAGGGCAAGACGGAGAAGGCAGAGTCGATCATGAAAAAGGCAGACCAAAATGGCGCTGTGGCAAAGAAACCATCCGGGCAGGATGCAGCGGAGCCGGTTTCGCCGGACAAAGGGACAGAAGGAAAAGATCCGAAGCCGGAAGAGCAAAAACCAGCCGGGCAAAAACCATCTAAAGAAGAGGACGAGAAAAAGCCATCCAAAGAAGAGGATAAAAAACCATCCGGCGAAGAGCAGGAGAAAGAAGAAAATGATTCTGACAGTAAAGAAGAGGCAAAAGCCGCCAGCCTGGAGACTTACGTGGAAAAGGTACTTGTGCCGAAATACGGGACATGCAGTGCGGGAACTTATGAGTCAGAGTATGTGACAGAGG
>JAPFCT010000054.1 GCA_026169575.1 Faecalimonas sp. | reverse complement strand
GTTCAGACGGGATATTTGTATGCAGCAAGAAATGGATATGATATTGCTGTTCAAGTGGACGGAGATGGACAGCACGATCCGAAGTTTTTAAGTAAAATGGCAGTCTATATGGAGAATGAAGGTGCAGATATGGTAATCGGTTCCCGGTTTATTAATAAGGAAGGGTTTCAGTCATCAGGTGCCAGGCGTATAGGGATTAAATATTTCACAATGTTGATTAAATTACTCACGGGAGTAAATATAACAGATCCCACATCGGGGTTACGAATGGTCAATAGAGAGATTATAGAATTTTTTGCGGAAGAATATCCAAAGGACTATCCAGAGCCTGAAAGTGTTGTAGCCATTTTGAGAAGAAAGAAAAAAGTAATGGAGATACCTGTGATCATGCGAGAAAGAAGCGGTGGAGTTTCATCTATTTCAATGAAAAAATCAGTATATTACATGATAAAAGTGTCACTTGCAATTTTGATTGAGAGAATTAGAAAATAGGAGGAGAAGATGGATATTAAAATACAGTTAATTGTAGCGGTTATTATTATGATTGCAATGGGAATTGTCGTTATGATGATCAGGAATAAACAATTGGAGTTGAGATATGCTTTATCATGGTTTGCGCTGGGTGTGGGGATACTGATCCTTGACTGTTTTCCTGATTTGATTACAGAAATGTCTAAAATCATGGGAATCGGAACACCTATTAATATGTTATTTTTCTTTGGATTTTGCTTTTCTTTAATGGTGATATTTGTTCTGACAGTTGTTGTATCAAAGCTTACGGTGAAAGTAAAAAGGCTTGCGCAGGAAATTGCGTTAATGAAAAATAAAGGTGAAGCAGATGGAAAATAGAGAAAAGATAAGTAAAGTAATTGGAGCTTTTTTTGTAGCAATTTTTTTGTCGCTAATGATTTCTACTTTTATAACAAGCCATATGTGGGAAAATCCTTCTATTATAACTGCATTGAGAGATATGAGAAAGCAGGTTATGCTGAATCGGGCGATTATTTTAAGTCCAATTCTCTTCTTTACAGAGCTTCATTTCATAGTTGATATAAAGACTCTGTACACAAAAATATTTCAATACCGATGGTTTCTAGGAGGAGTTGTCTTAGCGTTTCTTGTGGTAAACAAATATAATGGAGATTCACTGGCCTGCTATAATTATATTCAGCCTAATTTGCAAACAGAATTAGGGACGCCGTTTATTGGGGAAGAACGGTATATCCGTTCAGATGAGTATAGAGTTAATTCTCCTTCAGTGCTGGCATCGGGGAAAGGGGAAAATCCCTATGGTCAGTATACAGAGATTGCAAGAGGAACAAAAACCGTTAATGGCGTATATGGGGTCAGCGCCAGATTAGGAACGGTTGCACAAGCGCCATGGAAATTAATATTTCTTATATTACCGTTAGAATATGCGTTTAGCTTTTACTGGTATTTTCCGATCATTCTTGCATTTCTTGTAACGATTGAAATATTTCTGATAATTTCGAGAAGGAATGCATTAGTTTCCACTATGGGAGCTTTTTTAGTCATATCTTCCTCTTTTTGGCTTTGGTGGAGTTTTCCGTTCTTGTTCATAGCAGGAGAGGCCAGTATTGTCTGTGCATATTATTTTTTGGATTCGAAGTCAACACGGAAGAAAATTTTATTTGCAATTGGATTTTCATTGGCATTCAGCAATTTTGTGGTAAATTTATATCCGGCATGGCAAGTTCCGCTTGGATATTTATTTTTGGTGATTGCTATATGGGTGATTCGAAAAAAATGGGAGGAATTAAAGGCATTAAACTGGAAACAGTGGGGGCTGATAATAATAAGTCTTGTAGCGTCTGCTCTACTGATTCTTTCATATTTTTTAGATAATATTGAGTATATACAAGCAATCATGAAAACAGCATATCCGGGTGATAGAAGAGAGTGCGGAGGATTCAAAATTGATAAATTGTTTTATTATATTCAGTCACCATTTTATGCTTACAAGGATGTGGGAAATGCATCAGAAGCAGGAGTGTTTTTTAGCTTTTTTCCAATTCCTACATTAGCAGCAGGATACTGTTGGATAAAATCAAAAAAGAAAGACTGGCTTGTAGGAGGGCTTTTACTGATTAGTATTCCTATGCTTATATATATAACAGCAGGGTTGCCTGAAACTATAGCTGATATTACATTGTTAAGTTATAGTATGCCGGAAAGAGCAGTAGATATCATAGGATATATACAAATATATTTTATTGTAATTTTAATGTCCCGTTATGCAGGCGAAAGAAAATTTCCAATTTGGATAGCTGCTGCTGTTTCTGTAATCGTAGCAGGTAGTGCAGTATTTTTTTCCAAACAGAGTTATCCGGAATATTTATCAGACTTCTCAGTAATACTGATGGCAGGAATCATCAGTGTGGGAGGCATTGTTTTATCATTCAATGTTAAGAAAAATATAAGAAAAGTTTTTTGTGCAGGAATAGTTATAATATCCATTATTACCGGTATTTATATCAGACCTGTTTCAAAAGGTCTGGATACTATTTATGCAAAACCAGTAGCACAGCAAATAGAAAAAATTGTGGAAAAGGATCCAGATGCGAAATGGATTGCTCTCGATGGTACGGGGAATGCATCCTTTATCACTATGTGCGGAGCCAAAACGATAAATTTTGTGAATTTTTATCCTAATATGGAACTTTGGGAAAGGTTAGACGTAAATCATAGTTATGAGAGAATATATAATAGATATGCACATATAGACATTGATTTTGTAGAAGGAGTGACGAGATTTCAAGAGGTAAGTCCAGATGCAATTCGGATCAAATTAGCATACAGTGATATAGAAAAGACGGGAGCAAAATATATTTTTTCACAGGTTCCGGTGGAAAGTAACGAAAAAATAGGATTTTCAGAAATATATTGTGAGGACGGCTGCTGGATTTATGAAGTAATTTATAAATCGTAAGGATAAGTGAGAAAAAACTTGAATATAGGATGCTATATGAGTATAATGACTATAAGAAAGTTTGAAGATGGAGGATAACTATGAGAACATATTTAGTAACAGGTGGAGCAGGATTCATTGGTTCAAATTACATTCATTATATGTTTAAAAAATATGACAATGAAATTCGTATCATTAATGTTGACAAGCTTACTTATGCGGGAAATCTTGAAAATTTGAAAGATGTGGAGGATAGAGATAACTATACATTTGTAAAAGCAGATATTTGTGATGCGGAGGCGATCAATAAGATTTTTGAAGAAAATGATATTGACCGCGTGGTACATTTTGCAGCAGAAAGTCACGTTGACAGAAGTATCAAGAATCCGGATGTATTCGTTAAGACAAACGTATTAGGAACATTGGTAATGCTCAATGCGGCAAAAGCTGCATGGGAGTTGGAAGATGGAACATTTAAAGAAGATAAGAAGTTCCTTCATGTTTCAACCGATGAAGTATATGGATCGTTAGAAGAAGAAGGAGAGTATTTCTATGAGACAACTCCTTACGATCCACACAGCCCATATTCAGCAAGCAAAGCTTCTTCAGATATGCTTGTAAAATCTTATATGGATACTTACAAATTCCCTGCAAATATTACAAATTGCAGCAATAACTACGGACCATATCAGTTTCCTGAAAAATTAATTCCGCTGATCATCAATAATGCGCTTCAGGGGAAACAACTTCCGGTATATGGCGATGGAAAGAATGTCAGAGACTGGTTATATGTAGAAGACCATGCAAAAGGAATTGACATGGTTCAGGAAAAAGGAAGACTGTTCGAGACGTATAACATTGGCGGACATAATGAAAAACAGAATATCGAGATCATTCATATTATTCTCGATACACTTCAGGAGATGCTTCCGGAAGGAGATCCGAGAAAAGAACTTGTCAGCGAGAATCTGATCACATATGTGACTGACAGAAAAGGGCATGACAGAAGATATGCGATTGCGCCGGACAAAATCAAGAAAGAAGTAGGCTGGGTCCCGGATACTATGTTTGAAGAGGGAATCAGGCTTACAATCAAATGGTTCTTTGAGAATGAGGACTGGATGAAGAATGTTACAAGCGGTGATTATCAGAAATATTATGAAGAGATGTATAAATAACAATTTAAAATAAGGCTCTAAAATAAAAGACCGTACTCTTATATAGATAACAATATATAAGAGGCGGTCTTTTTTAAGCAGAAGATCAGATGGATTAATGTTTCTTTTTGAAAAAATCGAGTGTGTGGCGGATAGGAGCGGTAACTTTCCATGATGTTGAAGAGGTAATTACATGAAGAACTGATGATAAGTATTCTTCTTGCTTTTTTGCTTCTTCTAACTGAATCTTACACTGATTTAGTTCCTCTGTAAGTGAATGAATTTTATCAGAAGCATTTTTGGCATTCATTAAATCGTTTTGAATAAATGAATCACAGAAAATATGCTGACTGTTTACACCGTAGTAAGAGATAGGAGTAAAGTGATAAGTGCCTGCGAGAACGTCAGCTGTTTGGGGCTGTGACAGTAGTTCTTCAAGTTTCATAAGGCCGAGGATGGGGTTTGGTTTTCCGCCATACATACAGTCTCCAAGTAAGAATGCTTGTTCACAGAGTAATTCTTCAGGAGTAGAGGCATCGGGTTTACGAAAATATGACTGAAATGTACGTATGAATAAAGATGGATTCATATTTTCAAAAAAGTGTCTGCGAATCAGTAAATATTCATTTAAGTAGCGGGTAGTATCTATTTCTGTAGTAGAGCTTGTGTTTAAGGTAGAGGAAGACAAGAAACGACGCATAATCGTCAGTTTTTCTTCCATGACAAAAATAGGATATTTTTTCGCAATACGGATCCAGTAATCAAAGTCATGAGTCTGGCGATAGGCAGGATTGAATAAACCTATTTCCTTCTGAATTTCAGTTTTCATCAGTACAGAGGGATGAGAAAGACAGTTTCCGTGTATGAAGAAAAATTCCAGCCAGTGTTCCTGGCGGGAAGGGTGACTGCTGTTAAATAAATTGTAGAGATCCCGTTCATGGCTGTTGATATCATTTCCATCTTCGTCAATCAGATCGATCCAGGAAAAACATACCTGACAATTTGGAGTATTTTGCATAAAATCTAGT
>JAPFCT010000417.1 GCA_026169575.1 Faecalimonas sp. | reverse complement strand
TTCTTCTCCCATTCCTGCGGATACTTTTCCGGATCCTTCTCAAAAAAGGAATCAATTTTCTTCATGCACCAGAATCCTATGATCCCAACTGATACAAAAACTGTAAGCAGCAATATCGTCTGCATATACGATCACCTCTGACTCTTGTCTAAATATGAAAACATTTCTGAACATTCTTGTTTTTTCCAAGAACAAGGAGCGTCTCATCCGCTTTAAAGCAATAATCAGAATGGATCTCCGGATTGATCTGCTCATCCTTTTTCACCGCAAGAATCGTCACGTTGTATTTCCTGCGGATATCGAGCTGATGGATCGTCTTTCCTACCCATGCGTTCGGTGTCTCTGTCTCATAGATCGAATAGTCCGGCGTCAGTTCAATATAGTCAAAAATATGGTCCGATGTATACCGGATCGCAGTCCATGCCGCAAGCTGTTTCTCCGGATACACAACATGATCCGCTCCGTTTCTTAAAAGGAATTTTGCATGCACATCTCTTGCCGCACGCGCGACAACTTTTCTCGCTCCCAGTTCTTTCAGCAGGCTTGTTGTCTCCAGAGAGCTCTGGAATGCATCCCCGATCGCGACAATGCAGACATCAAAATTTCTTACGCCGAGCGACCGGATAAATGCTTCTTCGGTACTGTCCCCGATCTGTGCGCTTGTCAGGTATGGAAGCGCCTCCTCCACCCGCTTTTCATTTTTGTCAACTGCCAGCACCTGATGGTTCATATCATTTAGCTTTCTGGCAACATGTCTCCCAAAACGTCCTAATCCGATTAATAATACTGATTTCATATCTTTTCTCCTAACCTATCGTTATTTTTTCCTGTGGTAATTTTGATTTTGTAAAACGGTGTCCGGACACAACCGCAAAGATCAGTGTCAGTCCCCCGACTCTTCCCCAAAACATCAGAAGAATCAACAGCATATGGGAAAACAGACTCAGCTGCGGTGTCAGTCCAAGCGACAGCCCGACAGTTCCGATCGCCGATGACGTCTCAAATAATGCGCCCATCAGAGGAACCTGGTCGACGCAGCTGATCATGATCCCTCCCAAAAGGAATAAAGAGACATAAAGGAACAAGATCGTCGCTGCATTTTTCACTGCCTCTGACGGAATCCTCCGCCCGAAGCACTGTACATCTTCCTTTCTGAAAAAAACTGCAAGCGAAGTAAGCAAAAGCACCGCAAGCGTCGTCGTCTTAAATCCTCCTGCCGTTGATCCCGGAGAACCTCCGATCAGCATCAGAAGAATCATGATCAGCTGACTTGGCTCACTTAGATTATTAAGATCCACCGTATTAAATCCTGCCGTCCTCGGTGTCACAGACTGGAATGCAGATGCAAGCGCCCGCTCTTTTCCGCCCAGACCGCTCCACTCTGGTCTTCCGAACTCATAAAAATAGAAATAAAGTCCCGGAAGTAAGATTAAAAGCGCCGTCACCGTCAAAATAATCTTGCTCTGCAGACGGTATTTATGAAAATGGAGCCGGTAATGCCAGATGTCATCCCATGTCAGAAATCCGATCCCGCCGATGACGATCAACGCTATGATCGCCAGGTTGATCGTGATATTTCCGCTAAATCCAGTCAGCGATGAGAACGGCTCTCTTACACCCATCAAGTCAAATCCAGCATTGCAAAATGCAGATACAGAATGGAACACCGCATACCATACGCCCTTTTTCCATCCAAATTCCTGGCAGAATACCGGCGCCATACAGATTGCTCCAAGCAGTTCGATCGCCAGCATCGCGCGCAGGATAAATCCGGTCAGCCTCACGATCCCCCCGACCTGCGTCGCAGAGATGGATTCCTGCATCGTACTCCGCTGCATCAGCCCGATCTTCCTTCCCGAAAGGATCGCGATGGCAGAAGCTGCCGTGATCACCCCCATGCCTCCGATCTGGATCAGCATCATAATGATAAACTGTCCCTGCATCGACCAGTAGCTTGCCGTATCATGTATGATCAGCCCGGTCACACAGATCGCCGATGTCGATGTGAACAGCGCGTCCGAAAAAGAGGTCCATACCCCGTCCACCGTGGACGATGGCAGCATCAACAAAAGGCACCCCGTCAGATTCACAAAAATAAAGCCCAAAATGATCATCTGCGGGGAAGAAAAGTGTAGTTTTTTTCGTTTCACGTCCATAAGTTCTCTCCTGAAAAAAGTTGTCCGATTTTATCCTTCGATCTCGGTATTCTTTATATTACTTTAACACTTATTAACAGCGTATAAAAAAAGATATCCCGGTATTAAAATCGTATAAAGATTTTAATACTATTTTTACGATTTTTCATCCTTTTTTCCACTTTTTCTTATTTCTGTTCCGCTACTCTTTTTCTTTTGCCATTTCCCTTCCGCCTTTTCGCCCGCTGACCAGATCAATTCTCGCAAATACCAGAGCCGCCTCATTTAACATCGCAGTCAGAAGCTCATATTCAAATGCCGGGATCTGCCGCTTCTCTTCCAGGATGATCCCCATCACTCCGTAGATCTCATCGCTTGTCTTAATCGGAAGATACATTGCCTTCGCACCCGGAAGCGTATGCGTACAGCATCCTGCCCGCTTTTTATTTGCGATCACCCAGTCTGCAACCGCGTGTTCCTGACTGTCGATCATGCTCCGCAGTTCTTCCCGGGTTTCCCCTTCTTTTGGAAATACCCATGGCCCCGCGGCTTTTCCATCCTTGTTGAGAAAAAATACAACCGGAAGATTCATCAGCTTCAGCACTTGTCCACTTAACTCTTTTAATATCTCTTTCATATTATCCACCCGGCGCATCCGCCTGCTGTTGTCAAGCAACAGTCCTGTTCGATAGATCATTTTTGCACTCTCTCTTGCCTGTCTTCTCGCATTGGAAATAATTGCCGAGATGCTCAGCGAGAAAATTAACATAAAGAGAAATGTGATCCCATATCCTTTTTTATAAATTTCCAGACTGTATAAAGGATCCACAAACAGAAAATCGAAAACTAACACGCTGATCAGAGAGATTGCCGCCGGGATAAACCACCGCCTTGTATACAAAGAGAGAACCAGCACGCCAAGCAGATAAACCATAATAATATCGGCATTCAAAAATCCGAGATACTGCATCCCAAGCCCTGCCACAGTCGGCAGTGTCAGCGCCAGTATCCCTTTTCCGATCTCTGTCCCAAAGCTTTCCACCTTCTTGGAGTCAAAAAACTGCTTCTTTTTAAATTCTTCGTGCCACCTGGTCTTGCTGCTCTGTCTGTCCG
>JAPFCT010000388.1 GCA_026169575.1 Faecalimonas sp. | reverse complement strand
TCGGTAAATAGTCGGTGTAAGTGATATTTTGAATAGTGAACAGCCTCCGCAACCGTTTCTAATTCCAGCTTTCCGTCAAGATGACTTTCGATATAGTCAATGACTGCCTCTATGCTGATGACTGATTGATTGCCCATGTGTGTCCCCTCCTTTCCATCAAGCATAATAACAAAATCAAAGAAGATTGTTTTAATAATTATTGCGAATTTTGAAAATCCTCTGTGAACTACTCAGTGATTGAATTGCCAAGCATCTAGTTACTTTTATTATAGTTACTAAAGCAAAATCCCCTATCTTTTTTCCGTAAAACACAAGTACCTTAGAGATTTTAAAAAGTAGGCCCCCATCTTTTCCTCGCATCCAATATGCAACGATAAAGCACCTAATCATGAGTATTGTGAAAAATCAAAAATAGAAGCATAGCTCTGATTTTCTCAAAGCCACGCTTCACAGGTGCAAGAAATAGATCTGCTTTACGACACCTTTTTCTTTGACCGTGTCTGATAGCTTTTGTCCTTTATCCAAATATCTGTGAAATTTTATTATACAACAAAATCCAATAAATTCATTCACATTTTATTGCAGATAAAATACTCGTCTTATTTAATTCCATTTTTGAGTACATCGAAAAAACAAAATATAGCACAAATAGTATCCCAATCAGTGCTAATAGAAAAAACCATGGTAATTTCAATGTAATACAATGATTGATGGCATCTAACCGTCTGCATACAATTATGCTAAAAATACTTCCGCATGATGAAAGTACATAAGGAAATGCGAGGGTTAGACCGATACAGAGAACAACCGAAAGAATACAAATATCACAATCCTTATGATGACTGGATATTCCGTCAACTTGCGGATATAGACAACAGAAACAACATTCCCGACACTTCTCCACAAGTAGACTTCAATGAAGCAGTCTATGAAGATTATCTAAAGGCGAAATGGAACAGAGGTCTTTAATTTCCTCTTGCATGGAAGATAAAGAAAGCAAAAAGCCCTGTAAAGAGTGCAAAGCACCACCAATGGTGGCAAGGCTCTTGACAGGGCTTTTTCTTTTCTGTGGTGGGTAATCAAGAGGAAGAAAGAAAAGATGTGTATTTTCCAAGATAGAAAATATTAAGAGGTATGCTGATTTTTATTGTGGTGGATATATGGAACTGTTATAATATGAGTATGAAGAAAGCAACAAATTGGAATTTAGAAAAATCAAAGGAGGGTTTCAGAATGACTAAAAGAAAAATATGGATTATTTTATTCATTATTGGCATAGTCATGATTTTAGGAGCTTCGGAATTTAGCAGATTTTTAGCAAATGAGATAAACTGGTACACAGCAGGAATAATATTATCTATTGTTTCCGGACTTGGATTATTATTTGAAATGTATTTTAGACGGAATAAGTAAATTTCAGTTTGAAAAGGGGAAATGAAAAAGTGGCAATTTCAAATATAAATACAATTATTAGTAATGATTTTCAAAAAGTTTGGAACATTGTTTTAGCTGTTGATAAATATAACTCATGGCGAAGTGATTTGAGCAAAACAGAAATAATAAATGACAAACAATTTATTGAATACACAAAAAATGGATATGCTACTACATTTACCGTCACCGTTGTAGAACCATATAAACGCTGGGAATTTGATATGGAGAATAGCAACATGAAAGGTCATTGGATTGGTGTTTTTATAGACAAAGGGAATGAAACACAAATAGACTTTACAGAAAATGTGATACCTAAAAAGTGGTTTATGAAACCTTTTGTAAAAACCTATTTAAAAAAACAACAAAAGCAATTTGTTCTGGACTTAAAGAAAGCATTGGAATAATAAAATCCAAGATTGGAGGGTTGGAAATGGCTTCAAGTAAAGATTATTTACAATTTGTTTTAGAACAATTATCAGAATTACAAGAAATAACATATCGTGCAATGATGGGAGAATTTATTATCTATTATCGTGGAAAAATCGTTGG
>JAPFCT010000105.1 GCA_026169575.1 Faecalimonas sp. | reverse complement strand
CTTTGTATCAAACTCTGTCACTGCCAGTTTGATCAGATGGCTGATTGTCTTCATATCCGCTTCCTTCAGTCCTCTTGTAGTGACAGCCGGTGTTCCGACACGGATGCCGCTTGTCACAAACGGACTGGCAGGATCATTTGGCACTGCGTTTTTATTGACGGTGATGTATACTTCATCGAGCCGGTTCTGCAGTTCCTTTCCCGTAATGTTCATATTTTGCAGATCTACAAGCATCAGATGATTGTCTGTTCCGTTGCTCACGAGATGAAATCCCTCTTCCATCAGTGCATCCGCAAGCGCTTTTGCATTTTTTACTACCTGCTCCTGATAGGTCTTAAATTCCGGCTTTAATGCCTCCCCGAAGCAGACTGCCTTCGCTGCGATCACATGCATCAGAGGTCCTCCCTGCGTTCCCGGAAAGATTGCTTTGTCGATCTGTTTTGCGTACTCCTTCTTGCAGAGGATCATACCGCCGCGCGGTCCCCGCAGCGTCTTATGTGTCGTAGTCGACACCACATCTGCGTAGAGCACCGGATTCTGATGAAGCCCCGCCGCAACAAGCCCTGCGATGTGTGCCATATCCACAAAGAGATAAGCTCCGACTTCCTTTGCGATGTCTGCAAACAGATCAAAGCGGATCTCTCTCGGATACGCGGAAGCTCCGGCCACGATCATCTTCGGGCGGTGTTCCAGCGCGAGCTGTCGGATCTCATCATAATCCAGTACGCCATCTGCATTGACATTGTACGGGATAAAATGATACAGACGTCCGGAAATATTGACCGGAGAGCCGTGCGTCAGATGGCCGCCGTGTGCAAGATTCATTCCCATCACCGTATCCCCCGGTTCCAGAAATGCCTGATACACTGCAAGGTTCGCACTTGCGCCGGAATGCGGCTGCACACATGCATGTTCCGCGCCAAACAGCTTCTTCGCCCGCTCGATCGCAAGTTCTTCTAACACGTCGATCTCCTCACAGCCTCCATAATACCGTTTTGCCGGATATCCTTCTGCATATTTGTTCGTCGGAACCGTTCCCATCGCCAGCATCACTGCCGGAGATACGATGTTTTCAGACGCGATCAGTTCCAGATTCCGCTGCTGTCTGTGATACTCTGCATACAGAGCTTTTCCCACTGCCTCATCACAAGATGAAATGCAATCCATGATTTCACGAATCATACGTTTTCCTCCTTTTATCCATGCGCTTCCCGTCCGAAGGAAGTATCGCAGTTATTTTGTCAGAAAAATAACGTTTTTGCCAATTATTTTCCTGCAATTATCATCTGCCTTCATTGTATAAAATCATGTCCGAAAAATCAATATCAAATACAGAATTTCTTACTCGCGATCCATCCGCCCGCTCTTTGCGATCACCCGGTCAATAAATCTGGATGCCTCGCTTCTTGTCATTACTTCCAGATCTTCCGGCACTGCGATCCGATGCCAGCCACACAGCTTCTCCAGATACCGTTTCTGCTTCTCTGTCGCCGGCTGTTCCTTTCGAGGCTGATAGAAAAGCTGTTCCGGAACAAATAATTTGGGTTCCTTCTCCTCGAAATAATGTCCGAGACAATGATACAGCTTCGCAGTTGCAAGTGCGTCGTGATATGCCCGGTGCGCCGCATCATTTTTGATCTGATAGTGGGCGCAGAGCGCTTCCAGACTTCTTGACTCCAGATCCTTATGTACTTTTCTTGCAATCTTTAAAGTATCGATCCCCTTTCGTTCAAAGGAATGCTGATACTTGCCGGCATACCGTTTCATAAATTTATAGTCAAACAGAATATTGTGTCCGAGCAGTACATCCTCCCCACAGAAATCCATAAAGTCATCAATGACTTCTTTCGTATTTCTTGCATGCGCCACCATCTCGTTCGTGATCCCGGTAATCTGAGTGATCATCGGCGAGATTTCTTCCGCCGGCTTTAAAAATTCCATGAAGCGGTCGGTCACCTTGCCGTCGGTCACTTTGACTGCACCGATCTCAATAATGCTGTCCGTCTCCTCACTGAGTCCCGTCGTCTCAAGGTCAAAAGCCACATACGTCTTAATCAACCGCCTCACCTCTTTCTAAAAGCATGTCATACCAGACAGCTCCTCCGTGAACCGACTGGGACTTTCCAAGATTCCGGTAACCAAACCGTTCGTAATATGGGATCAGCCGGTCCTTGCATGTCAGGATCATCCCTTTCTTTCCTCGTTTCCACGCATCTGCGATCAGATGTTCCATAAGATCTGCCGCGATTCCTCTTCGTTGATACTGTGGAAGCACATCCAGTCCAAACACAGACTGATATGCTCCTTCCGGTTTATGATATGATACATCTGCAAACATCTCATCGCAGATGGTCATCCGGTCTGTCACACAGCCGTTGATAAAACCGATCACTTCTCCCTGCATGGTCTCCGCCACAAAGAAGCAGTCTCCAAATGCCTTCAGACGCTTTTCGATCGCCTCCCCGGAAGCTGCCTCGCTTGCCGGGAAACAGCACGCCTCCACTGCAGCAAGTGAAGTAAGGTCTGACTGCTTCGCCTTTCTGATCTGATAATCCATTTCCTCTGTATCTCCTTTCTTTTCTCATCTTTGTATCAATTATGCTGTTAAAAACATTCTTTCCCAAGGTGGCCTGGAATGCAATGATTCTCTCCTGGAAATTCTGCTACCGGAACACCTTCTTTGCCCTCTCAATCCGTTCTGCAAACTCGTCGTAAAAGGAACAATCCTTTTCATACGGCGTCACAAAAAATTCCTGCAGGAGGTAGAGATTGCTCTCCCGGCTCATCTTGTCATCTCCCAGTTTCCGAAGTCTGTCCTGCATCTCCAGTATAAAGTCATGCCATGCATTGATGAACTGCTCATTTTTCTTCAATTCCGGCGTGTCGATCCACTTCTTTACTTTCACCTTCGTCTTCGGTTCTCTCGGACACTCATGCACTTGCAGAAAATACTGAAAATGATGGTCTTCATAATATCTGCCAAGCGGAAACAACCGGCAGATGCCCGGGCGATACGGATGGATCGAACATCGCCCTTCTGCATTGAGAAATGCGCATGCCTCCGCTTTTCCAGTCATCTTTAAATTTGGAAGGATCACGCCATCCACAACATTTAGCTCCACATACCTCTCCAGCAGCTGCTCAAAAGTCAGATCCAACTCTGTTGTCAACCGGAAGATATCTAACGGATCCAGCACGATCGAAGTGCCCATGCCCCGGCAGCAGGCAGAACAGCCCTGACAGTCACCGCACCCTGCTTTTACCAGATCATTTTCTGTATAAAGTCGTCCATCTGATATTTCTTTCAGATCAATTTCTCTTCTCATTGTTTTTCTCCCATTCTTGTTCCGGACAGTCCGGCCACGAAAAGCTTGTCTTTGCGCTGTCCTGGACATGTTCGTTGTTTTCTAACTGATACATATAAAGTTCATGCAATGCCCTTGTCGCACAGATATAGTCTGCCTGCCGCTCAAAGGCGCTTTCCGTCCGGTTTCGCAGCACAAATACCTGGTCAAATTCCAGTCCCTTGGCCAGATAAAATGTTGTGACAGTCACTCCTTTTTCAAAATGACTGCTGTCCCGGTCGATATAATGTACATCTTTCCGTTGTGCTTTCAGACGTTCATAGACCGCTCTTGCTTCTGCCTCTGTCCGAAGCAGGACTGCCGCCGTCTCAAAAGACTCCCCGGCAGGATCCTGCTGACCAAAACTGTGATCTGCTGCTTCCGGACAGTGAT